>JANQRV010000475.1 GCA_028284395.1 Saprospiraceae bacterium | reverse complement strand
CTGCGCGTATTTTTCCAGGTCTTCATCCCGGCCCGGCAGGCCGTACTTGATGCGACTCATATCGAATTCATCGCTTTCCAGACCGTAAAGTGTGTAACCCGCCTTTTCAAGTCGTTGCTTTACCGTGACCAGGGTATCGATCTCGTAGGGCGGTGGCATACCGGTTAGGTCCGGATGTAGTTTGACAATGGCATAATTGATGCCCATTTGACGGCCTAGTTGCCATTTGATGTCCGGTGTCGGCGGCAGGAATAAAGATAGTTTCATTTTTCGCTTCTAATGAGGGTATTGATGTTGCCGGTTTGCTCTTCTAGATTTTGCAAATTCATTTTCTTATCTCCGCGATACCAATCCTTCCACTTACCCCTGGTAGCCAATTCTTGTCCGGCCCGAATCGTCTCAAACGCTTGCAATGCCTCCTGCAGAAAGAGGCCGGCCTTCGCAGCGTCCTCGTTATCCATCATGAGTCGAGCCTGCATCAGGGCGTGTAGCCACTGCCCCAAACCAACCTGGATTTGGATCTGTGCTTCAAGATTGGTTTGAAAAAATGCCTGCTGACGTCCTTCCAATTGAGCAGATGCTACTTCGGCTAATTCCCGGCTAGTCGCCAAGTCAGCCAATTGTCGCTCTAGAATGGGAATTGCTTTAGCTAGGGGCATTGCTCCGGCCGGGTTGGTATCCGACAGACTCTTACGAAAAGCATCGGCCGGACGCTTTTTTGCCGCTTCAGCTTTTTGCCGGGATCGGAAACGATTGATGTCTTCGATCTGTTCCTTCAATTGGCGCAACAAGGACAATCCCCTAATCCGCTGCTGTCCATCCAGGAAACCGGGGATCTTCTTTTCGCCGACCAGCTGATAACTCTCAAAAAACTTTTGGTAAGCGGCGACAGTAGCTTTGGGAGCCGCGGGAAATCGCCGGGCACACCACTCGTCCAGAAAAGCCGCGGGATCGAAATCATCCATGTCCCACAACATCGCCGTGGACGCTTCCAACGCCAGTGGGAACTCCCGGATATTGGAGACATTCATGATGGCGTATTCATCGGAATTGCGTTTGCGTGCTTCGGTAAAAAGCTCGTAGGTTTTGGCCGGTGGAACCGCTTGTACCAGGTGCGGACCCGAACCCCATAACTGATGATGGTAGTAAACACCATACAACCGGTCGGTTTCCCGCTCGGTATCGTAAAAATCCGGCTGCCATACCCAACCCGGGCTATTGTCGGCAAAGATTACCATCACACCTTCGGGGATTTGCAAAAATCCCTTTTCGTTGAAGTAGGCCCCTTCTGCCCAAAGGGTTGTCGTCATTAGCGGATCTTCCTCACCGGTTACTTCCCGGATGATTTGTTTTTGAGCAAACATGGCCTCGGAAATGATGCGTCCCCGGTCGGCGTCCGATTGGGGGACCCCGGGATCCGCCAGCCACATGGGCCGGTCGGCAATGCCGCGCAGTCCGATCTGCCAGATTACATCCGGATAGGTAGCCCACCGCTCGGCGTAATGCCGCCAGGTCTCTTTGAGTTTTTCCGGCTCGCTGTAAAAGCTAAAGAGGGGTTCCTCTCCTTTCTCCTTCCAGAAATTCTGATAACCGAAGGCACTGACCCCCATGGGCTCAATGTGGTGCATGGATACGTACAATCCTCGACGCGAAGCTTCCGCCACCAATCGTTCTTCCGGCGGATTGCGGATATCGACGAAGCTCGCCGGAATAATGAGGTTATACCGCAAACGAACGGCAGCTTCGACTACTTTGCGGATCACTTCCGGTGTTACTACCTGTCCGTAGTAGGGATAATCGATGGTGCGAATGCCGCCTCCCTCTTTCCATTCCGTGAGTAGATCTTCGTCGTTGATGAACCAGCCGCGGAATCGAAAATCGGGTTCCGGGCTGAGGTAATCAATCTCTTTCAATCGAATGTCATCAAGTTTGTCCGGCTCATAGTCCGTCCAGAAGTGCAGTGGATCTACCCCCAGGTATTGCTCCAGGAAATGATAAATTCCGAACATCGTACCCCGGGCGTTGCTTCCGGCAATGACAATTCGGGAACCGGACTGTTGGACGGCATATCTTTCCCATTGTCCTTGCAGGCTGTCCAGCCGGTCCTTTGACAGCAAGGCTGCGATCCCGTCACTACCGATCGTACCAATGGCGATACAATCGCCGCTGCACTCCTCGAAGTCGGTGACCAGCTCCATTTTTCCGCCGGTTATTTTGGCAATGTCCTCCAGCAAATCCCTTACTGCGAGGCCGACATATTCCGGTTCATCGGGCGACAGCCAAACCGCTCCCGGATTTTGTCGGTCGATGTGGAAGTCCTGGGAGGATTGGCAGTTTTGCAGAAAAAACAATGCCGTTACCCAAAGACCGAAACAATAGAATTTGATCATGATCGGTTTTTAATGCTCTTGCGGTTTTAAAAATATCCCCCTTTATCGGTAATATCCCGTGCCGATTGTCCCTCTTTCACCCATCCGAAGATTTTTTGCTCATTGGTTTTAATCTCTTCCGCCCTTACCAATACCTCGTGGGCAATGGCCCTTGGCACTACCAGCACGCCATCTACATCTCCCAGCACTACATCGCCGGGTCGGATAAAGACATCATCGATCTGTAGTGGAATCTGAAAATGGGTGATCAAGCACCGGCCCAGGCTTCCATTGGACGAGCGGTATTTGTAGAATACCGGGAAATCGGCTTCCAGGATCTGGTGCGTATCCCGAATACCTCCGTCGAGGCAGGCCGCTTTCACTCCTTTCCCTTTGGCCGTAGCCGTCATCACACCTCCCCAGGCCGTCGATTTTTCATCGTGGCTGGTGTCGTAGATGACGAAGGCATTTTGGTGCATGGCGTCCAGCATTTGGGTCCGAAAGCCCATTTCACCGCTGACAATGGTACTGGGAGCGCTCTTTACGGTGAAGGCAAATCCCGCCACGGTACGGTATTCCCTCAGGGGTTTGATCCGGTGGGGCAACGCCTGGTTCATCCGTACGAATTCCCGCAGAACGTCGTTGACCGCTCCCGTATAAAGCCGTTCGAACCGGCTGAGCAATTCGTTGTCGGTGACCGGAAAACTGATTTCCGGAATGGTTTCCTGGGCTTCGATGAGTTTTTCCAGGTTCATCATGCCCACTTCTTTTTTGTATTTATCCACGCTCATTTTTATGGGAATTTACTCTTTGATCAATATTAAGCGCCGATCCGCAATCACTATCGGGGAATCGTAAATGGGAATATTGCTAAAAGTGTATTTCGTGCCGTTTCGGGTCCGGTTGGTATCCGGGATGTCGTACACTTCCCCGGTTCTCATGTCGACGTAAACGGCTTCCTTAAAATTCCCGATGGGAAATTCGAAATCGGCTGATATTTTAGTAGTCTCATTGGTTGGCGTGCTGCTGTCGATCCAGATGGTAACCGCCTGATAGTCGAAATTTCTTCTCTGATAAGCATAAACCGACAGGGAAGAATCCGCGGTAGTGGTGTACGGATAATTCGGAATGCGCTCCAGGGTATTGTCAAAAATGGAAGTTATATTTTGAAAAGCGCCGTAAGCCTGCTTTTTTGCCGCCACCGAATTATCTTTATTAGCGCGCAGCAGGCCTTTGGTATTGACCGTATAGATCGGTTCGTCCAACAGAATTACTTTTTTGCCTTCACGCCGGGACTTCCGCACGTAATTCATATCGATGATGGAAAAATACAGGGAGTGAATATCGTGTCCCAGATCGCCCAATAAACGCCGGAGTAACCACTTTGCCTGAGAAGTTTCGGTCCAGTCATAGCCCCGAAGCGCGTAGTACGGTTGTTTTTCGGAAGGGCAGCCGAGTTCTCCCTGGTTGATTTGAATCCTCGGATCGTAGGACTGGGCCAGTTGCAGCATTTTAAAATAGTTCCTGTAATTGGCTTCCGGACGAAAAGTATAGCCATGGAGGGTGATTTCATCTAAGAGGTGCAATTTATCCCGGTCTTTTAAATAGGTCAGGAATTCATCGACGTACCTCAAATTGCTGATACCCGCGAGCGATAGTCCGTAAATGGTCGCATCCGGTATCTCCGCTCGAATGATTTCTGCCGTTCGAATAAAAATCTTTGCGTATTCGTCCGCCGGGTTTTTTTCGTTCAAATCACTTTCATTCCAGATTTCCCACACCTTTACCTTGCCCTGATACCGGTCCACCATGGCAGCCACCCACCGATCCCAGGCATCGAGTGCCACTTCGGAGGTGGGGAATCCGCCCGAAAGAAATATTTGTCCGCCTCCTTCATAAATGGGGTTACCGTAGGAGGTCTGCAACCAGGGTTCTACTCCCTGGGCCAGGCATTCGTCGATGATTTCATCCAGCCAGGTAAAATTGTACACCCCTTTTTGGGGTTCGCATTTGGCCCAGCCCGCCTGCAGGCGCACCTTCTTGGCGCCGGTGGGCCCCAGGTAGGACTTCCAGGCGTTGAAATCGGTATAATCCCGGTCCATTGTTTCGCCGCCGATGGAAAAGTTCGAACCGGCAATGTCCCGGGCGTGGCGCGACTGCACTTTACCGATCCTGGAAAAACTAATTTCTGATTCCGATTGAGAAAAAGCCGGATAACAACCCAGCAGAAAGCAAATGATGTAATTAATTTTCATGAATTCCTGATTTTTCATATTCCGGGATCCGCCAGGAAACCACCATCGATGGGGATGGTCACCCCGGTTACGAACCCCGATGTTTCTTCGTCGATCAGCCAGTTCATGCAACCGATCAACTCCTTGGCTTCGCCGAATCGTTTCATTGGTGTATGGTGCAATACATTTTTGGCGCGGTCCGTCTGTGTCCCGTCTTCGTAGTACATGATTTTCCGGCTACGGTCGTTCAGGAAGAACCCGGGAGCGATGGCATTTACCCGCACCCCGGCCGGCGCCAGATAAGTAGCCAGCCATTGCGTAAAATTGACAATACCGCCTTTGGCAATGGAGTAAGCCGCCACCTTGGTGATCGGGCGAAAGCTGGTCATCGAGGCAAAGTTGATGATGGCTCCTTTTTTTTGTCGGGCCATTTCCCTCCCGAAAACAAAGCAGGGTATGACCGTTCCCATGGTATTGATATTGATGACACTCAAGAAAGTGTCCATGCTGAGATTAAAGAAGCCTTTGACGGAGCCGTCGTCCAGCAGTTCCCGTTCATCAAACGCCGTGGTATTGGTCAGGGCTTCCGCCTGATTGCCCCCGGCGCCATTGATCAAAACAGAATAACTGCCCCACTCCTTCCGCACGATTTCGGCAGCAGCTTTCACCGAGGTTTCGCTCGACACATCGGTGGGGATGGATAGGGCCGTACCCCCCGATCGGTTAATTTGCTGTTCGACTTTCTCTAGTTTTTCCAGCGTTCTACCCAGCAGGGCCACTTTATAGCCTTTTTTTGCCAACGCTCTTGCCATTTCCGAGCAAAGCAATCCGCCCGCACCGGTCACTACAGCTACTTTGCCGTCAGATTGTTTCATTGATGTGTATTTTGTTTTTCGTAGTAATCCAGTTCTTAATATTGCCGTAGCAGACCGCCCGCACCGTTTCTGCCAATAATTCGTCATCCGGGGGGAGCAACCCACTTTCTACCCACTCGCCCAGTAAATCGCACAAAATGCGGCGGAAATACTCATGGCGGGAAAAGGAGAGCAAACTTCGGGAGTCGGTCGTCATGCCAATGAAATGGCAGAGAAAACCGTAGTTTGACAAAGTCTGCAAATGGTTCCGAATGCCTTCGTAATGATCGTTGTACCACCAGGCTGGCCCAAACTGAATTTTGCCGGCCACCCCGTCTTCCGCAAAAGAGCCGGTCAGACTCGCAAAGGCTTCATTGTCGGTCGGGTTCAACGTATACAAAACAATTTTGGGCAAGGAATTTTGCTGCTCCAGATTGTCCAGCAGTTGCACCAAACTATGGATGTCGGCGGCCTGGCCGATGGCAGCATAACCACCCGCGCCGCCAGCCAGTCTCCGCAAACGGGAGCTCGTATGCCGCTGTGCGCCGACGTGCAATTGCAGGGCCCATTGCCTTTCGTTGTATTCCCCGGCCAGATGGACGAGCATCCAGGATTTCAATTCCGTTAATTCACTGGGCATCAGACGGCCACCGGCCAGGCGTTTTTGAAACAAAGACGATGCTTTTTCCTCCGAAACCATCCTAAAGGTAAATCCGGCATCCAGGGCATGGTCGGCAAATTGGCAACCCGCCTCTTGAAAGACCGTCAATTTGCTGCGAAGGGCCTTCAGGTAATCGTTGAGGTTCTTGATCGAGGCATCCGTAGCAACCGTCAACTTTTCCAACCACCGGTCGAAATGATCGCTCTCAAAAGCCAGTATGCTGTCTCCCCTCAGCGAGGGTGTAATTTTGATACCGGAACGAGTAGTTGCCTGCAGGTGTACTTCCAGATCGTCCAGTAGATCATCCGAAGTACTCAGCCATTCGATGTTCCATTTTTTCAATAACCCAACCGCGGAAAAGGCATTCCCGGCAAGTTGTTCGTTCACCTGGCTCCAGATCTTTTCCGCATTGCCAGGGTTTAGCAATTCGTCGATGTCGAAAATGCGTTTCAGCTCCAGTGCATTCCAATGAAATAAAGGACTGCCCAGTGTCTTAGGATAGATCGTGGCCCAGTTTAAGAATTTTTCCTTGTCGGATGCCTTGCCGGTAATGCCGGCTTCTGGGATGCCGCCGACCCGCATCGCACGGTGTTTATACTGGTCGGGAATCACCCCTAGCTGTGCGAGATTTTCAAAAGAATAGCCTCTTGCTAACTGACTGACATTGATATGATTGTGAAAATCAATCAAGGGTAATTCTTTCGCAATTTCGTGGTACAACCGCTGACCGGTTTCATTCCGCAATAAAAAATCATCGTGTATAAAGATTCTCAAATCGTCACTTTTTTTGGCATCATAAAATAAAGAGACAGAGCAACCAACAAGCAAATTCCACCGGCAGTCATTGCCAGTTGCCCGCTGGATTCTCCAACCGAAGGTACGCTCATGGCTAAGAACAAAACGCCAACGGCTCCCAGGGCTAAAATAAAAAGGCTCAACAAAACTCTTTGAAAATCCGGTGTAATATGGGGTTTGTCCGGCTCTGGAATGGGGGTATGCAATCGATCAAAAAAGGCGTTTAATGTCTTCTTTTGAAACGGTGATCGCCTCGCCCGTAAGCCGGAAGCCCAAAAGCTGGTTACACACACTAATATGGTTAAGAAGGTGGCCATTTGCCAGGATACCGACGGGACGGCATTCAGTATTAAGCCGGTCGCAACCCCGGTAAAAAGCGAGACCAAGGCACCAAATCCACTGGCTTTTCGAAACAGTACCCCCAGGAGGATCGGGATAATCAAAGGAACGGCAAACAAACTGGCAAACAGCTTGCTCGCTTCGAACGCTCCGCCAAAAGCCTCTACGAATAGCGCTCCCACCATGACGATACAGCCGATGACCAGTGTGGACACGCGCGCTACCCACATCAATTCTCTTTCGCCGGCATCCGGTTTGAATAACCGTTGGTAAATGTCGCTGGTAACCACACTGGCTATTACGTTGTATTCAGAATCGAGGGAAGACATCGTGGCTGCGAACATTGCCGCCAACATGATGCCCATAACACCGGTGGGCAACAATTCCAGGGCGATGGAAACATAGGCCATTTCCGGGTTTTCCAATCCCGGCAACAAACTTGCGGCAGCAATGGCAGGCAGTAGGAAGAGGATGGGAAATACAAAGAAGAGTCCGGCCGACAATAATCCCATCTTTCTTCCTGCCGCCTCATCCCGAACACTGTAAAATCGCTGAATGAAGGCCCAGTTCCCATTGTGCTTCACCGTTATCATCAAATAGTAAACCAGGAGGTAATCGATGCTGCCTTTAGGTCCGTTGTGAAGGGTGAAATGAT
>JANQRV010000293.1 GCA_028284395.1 Saprospiraceae bacterium | reverse complement strand
CTTTTTCGGTAGGGATCCGAAGCCGCTCCATGACCCTCAATTCTTCGGCATCCCGATCGATGATGACCCCCTCGATCTTCGTGCCGCCAAGATCTATTCCCCATATTGGTTTCATAGTCAAAAATTCTGGTTGTTTTTCGATTCTAAAGACTCCGATAATGACGAAGCTATACACCTAGAAAGCCGCTGTCTTGGATTCGCACTCAACCAACTTCGTGTACTTTTTACAATAAAAGTTTAAAATTACATAAAAGCAAGCAGGATTAAAAAATTGAATTTATTTTGATTCTAGGTAGCAAGAACAAAAAAAATGGGAATTAATGGGGTAAAATCATGGAGACGTTCGACAGAGCTATTGAAAGGTGAATTTTTTTGTAAATTAGTGGTTTAATTTTGAATGACAAGAACAAATCGTATTGCAAGAGGGACTAATTAACGGATAAAAGATTGTGTTCCCAAGTGGAGGAAAAATGTACTGATGTATAATCCTGATTTTTTGCCAAATAAAGTTGTTATTTCAGAATCATTCGAGATCCCGCAACTGATAAAAACCAGGCGTATTACTGCTTTGTTGCCTTACAACTACAACTCTTCTGATCGGCGATACCCAGTATTATATTTGCAGGACGGGCAAAACCTCTTCGATGATTATGCGCCATTTGGCAATTGGGGTATCGACAAAAAATTAGCTGATTTAGCCGGACATGGAAAGGGCGAGATCATTATCGTAGCGATTGATCATGCTGAAGAAGAACGCATTGCCGAATTCACCCCTTCCTACAACACTCGTTTAGGAAGAGGAGAAGGTAAAAAGTATGTGCGGTTTTTAGCGGATACATTGAAACCTTACATTGATAAGAATTTTAGAACATTAACAGATAGATCCAATACTGGAATCGGTGGAAGTTCTATGGGAGGGTTGATCAGCGTTTATGCGGGTTTGATGTATCCCGAGGTGTATAGCAGATTGATGTTGTTCTCTCCTTCGCTCTGGGTGGATCCGAATATCCACTTTCATCTGGTTAGTTTTTTGGAACCCAAGGATTTGAAGATATATCTGTATGGTGGTGGAAAGGAAGGATCGAATATGATTGAAAACCTGAACTGGTTTAAGAATACTTTAGAGCGACAGGGCATGAATGAGGGTTCTGACTTCAAGCTTTCTATTGATCCGGAAGGTCACCATAATGAAGCCTGTTGGGGAAGAGAATTTCCCAAAGCCTTGAATTGGCTGTTTTCTCCATAAAATTTGCTTTTAAAAGTAAAACTAAATTAAGGCGGTATAGCTGATATCTATGACTGCCGAAGACGAAAGATTATGAATTTCAACATTACGCACCAACTGGATGGTCAAATTGATACTTTGATTGTTCCGATAGCAGGGAAGGAAGCGCTTGATAGTGCATTGCCAATTTTGAAAGCGAAAGCTGACATATCTACCAAATTGCTTTGCAAAGATTTTAGCGGCCAAAAAGGAGAGACTCAAACCGTTTACAACAAAGACCTTCGAATGATTTTGATCGGTCTGGGCGAAAGACCTGAATTCAAAACCATTCTGAAGATCTTTCGCCAGTTTTCACATAAAAACCGGTCTAAATTATCTTCGCAAATAGCCATTACCTTTTTGTTTGATAACACGCTTGACCCATTTGGTCACAGCCTGGAAGCTATTGTTAATGGACTAATTTTAGGGGGATATCGGATCGGCAAGTTCAAAACCGACCAAGCGGAGGTCCATCCTCTACTTAAAGATAGCAGTCGGGTAGATATTCTGGTGGAGCCTGAAAAGAACAGCGTCGCCAAAGAGGCTACGCATCGGGGTAAGGCAGTAGCTGAAACTCAGGTCAGTATTTTCGATCTCGTCAATGCTCCGAGTAATAAAAAAACACCTTCAGTATTGGGTGAATGGGCATTGCAATCTGGACTTGATCACAATTATAAGGTGCGGGTGATGGATAAAGCTCAGATCAAAAAGATTGGCCTGGAAGCCCTATTGGCTGTTAATAGAGGCAGCGATAGTCCGGCGGTATTCATTGTTATGGAGTACGATGGTACAAAAGATTATGACGGAAAATCCAAAACAATCGGTTTGGTAGGAAAAGGGGTAACCTTTGATTCGGGAGGACTCTCCCTCAAGCCATCTGCCAATATGCATTTCATGAAAAGTGATATGGGAGGAGCGGCAGCCGTATTTGGTACGGTAGAGGTAGCCGCCAAACTACAACTGCCGATACATGTCGTAGGGATCGTGCCCGCTACCGACAACAGCATCGGCTCGGCAGCCATTAAGCCGAGTGATGTGATAGACTCCTATAGTGGCAAAACCATTGAGATCATCGATACCGATGCGGAAGGACGTCTAATTCTTGCGGATGGAATAGCCTACATGCTGAAAAAATTTGATCCCGACATTCTGATTGATTTAGCGACTTTGACCGGAAGTACCGTTCGGACCTTTGGATATCATGCAGCAGGCCTTTTCACAAATAATGATAAATTGGCTAATCAGCTTAATCAGGTAAGCGAGTATACCGGTGAACGCATTTGGCGACTGCCGATTTGGGACATCTACCAAGATGACATGAAGTCGGATGTCGCTGATATCAAGAATTTTAGCGGAAAACCGATTGCGGGAGCCATTACCGCTGCAAAGTTTTTGCAGTTCTTTACTGAGGAGCATCCGAATTGGGCGCATTTGGATATTGCGGGTGTTGCTTTTTGTGACTCTGAATTTTCGAGTCAAAAAAGTTCTACAGCTTTCGGGATCAGACTTCTTTTAGAATTCATCAAATCTGAAATTGAAAAACCCATAACGGTCTCTTGATATGTCTCAGCCTGCCACTTTTCTGTGCATTGCATTTTATTTCAAAGGCCTCGACTTTCTCCGGGCTTGTAAAAGTGAAGGAAATAAGGTTTTTTTACTGACGAAGCAGTCGTTAGCAGATAAGGATTGGCCGCGTGAATCCATCGATGAATTCTTTTTTATGGAGAAGGATGATAATTCACTTCCTAATTTTGAACAGATGGGTCAGGGAATGGCTTACTTGTTCCGGAATCATCGGATTGACAGAGTCGTGGCATTAGATGATTTTGATGTTGAAAAAGCTGCCTTTCTACGCGAACAATTTCGGATTCCCGGAATGGGACAGACAACCGCTCGGTATTTCAGGGATAAATTGGCCATGCGCATGAAGGCGCAGGAACAGGGGGTAAACGTTCCACCTTTTTGTGCATTGTTCAATGACGAACAAATCTCTCATTTTGCGGCGACTGTAAATCCACCCTGGATCGTTAAGCCACGGTCGGAGGCATCAGCAGTCGGGATGCAAAAGGTCTATCACCGAGATCAACTGATGGAAGTTGTTACCTCGTTAGGGGATCATCGCCACGAATATCTGGTGGAGCAGTTTAAACCGGGTGATGTCTACCATGCCGATAGCTTATCTGTAGACGGTAAAGTGATTTTCTGCCGGGTCTCGAAGTATCTCGATACCCCTTTTGAAGTTGCGCACGGTGGTGGCGTTTTCCGAAGCCATACACTGGAGTTTGGCGATGAAGAAGAGTTGGTATTACAAAAGATGACTGCAGAGGTAATGACCGCTTTCGGGATGAATTATAGTGCTTCCCACACAGAATTCATTAAGGCTCGAGAGGATAGCCGGTTTTATTTTCTGGAAACTGCTTCCCGTGTCGGAGGGGCCCACATCGCTGAAATGGTCGAGGCGTCCTCTGGTATCAACCTTTGGAAAGAATGGGCCAAAATTGAAAGTGCCGAATTACTGGGCCGTCCCTATGAACTTCCTGAAGTAAAATATGATCATGCCGGTATTATCGTTTCCCTTTCGAGATTTGAATACCCCGATACTTCTTCCTTTGACGATCCGGAAGTAGTTTGGCGAATTAAAAAGCCGCATCACATCGGGATGATTGTTCGGACGACTCTTCGACAAAAAGTCCTGGATTTATTGGATGATTATCTGCAACGAATCGTCCATAACTTTCATGCGAGCCTTCCACCTCAGGATAAACCTACCGACTAATTATACGCCGGCAAACCATTCCTGAAAATACTTTCCAACGATGGGGACTTCCTGTTGTTTGCCCTGGATTGCTGCAATGATGCCGATGACCCAGAAAACAAATCCACCAATCATCAGCGTCGGGCCGGCTACCCAGCCTGCTACTGGCACCCAAGCTACCATAGGAGCTACTGTCCACATTAAAAGCGTACCCAATGACTGACGCAGATGGAAAGAAGCAAATGCTGATTTTTCTTTGTTCATTAACATACCTGCCACCCAACCCACAATGGTAATGTAGGAAATGATGGCGATGACTTTTGGGTCGGTTTGATTACTCATAACTTCAATGTACTATTGGAATAATTTCAATCGATCCGTAAGAACTATAAATTCCCCGAATAGTTCAATTATTTTCGATCAGTAGCACTTCCCAATAGACAGGGGATGAATTAAAAAGAAATAAAATTGACAAAATGTCATCTATTTTTCCATTTTTTTGACATTGTGTCATGTTTTTTGCTTCTTTTCTGCCAATTCTATTCGAAACCGGGACTGGAACAAGAATTGATCTGCAAGAGGTGTAATTCAAATTAAAAAACCTAAAAATAAAAGTGATGAACTTAGTAAGAAGCAGATCAAACCATTTTTTTCCAACGGTTTCTCGTGTTTTTGATGACTTTTTCAATGATGAAGCTGTCGGCAATAGCCGTCATTTACCCGCTGTTAATATCAAAGAAAACGATAAAAATTATGAACTTGAGTTGGCGGTCCCCGGTTTAGAGAAGAGCGATATTAATCTGGAGGTAAAGGACAACGTTTTAAGTATCTCTTCTAAGAAGGAGGAAAGAAAAGAAACGGTTGAAGAAGGACGCTATACCAGAAGAGAATTCAGTTTTCGATCCTTCAAAAGGCTCTTCACGCTTCCCAAGTCCGTTGATAAAGACAACATCAAAGCGGATTACAAAGATGGGGTCCTCAATGTGGAAATTCCTAAGGGAAAAGCGGAAGACAATGTGAAGAAAATTGAAATTGGGGGATAAAGTGCAAGTTAGAAATTGGGGGGGCAGAAGTTGGATGGTTGAAAAACCTGCCAACTTCTGACCCTCCAATACTAACTTAGCTCCTTGACCCTGCCAAAACAAGAAGAAATGAATCTAAACAATTTAACAATCAAGGCCCAAGAGGTCATGCAAAGGGCCCAACAGATAGCGTTGGAGAATGGCCAGCAATCCCTTGAGAATGGACACATTTTCAAGGGGATGCTTGACGTTGATGAGCACGTAGCGCCTTTTATCCTCAAGAAACTGGGTATTAATTATCAAATTGTTAAGGAGGCGACGGATCGCATTGTACTTTCTTATCCAAAGGTAAGTGGGGGAGAGCAATATCTTTCCCGGGATGCAGCGACAACGTTGCAACAGGCAAATTTATATTTGAAGAATTTTGGGGATGAGTACATTGCTTTGGAGCATATACTTTTGGCACTTGTAAAGGGCAAAGATGAGGTGGCGCGATTATTAAAAGACAGCGGTATTACCGAAAAAGAGATGTTGGCTGCTATCCAGGACTTGCGCAAAGGTCAAAAAGTGACTTCTTCCAGTGCTGAAAAGTCTTATAATTCTCTTTCGAAGTATGCTATCAATCTAAATGAGAGAGCTCGGAGTGGTAAATTGGATCCGGTTATTGGGCGAGAAGAGGAGATTCGAAGATTGCTTCATATCCTGGCTCGAAGAACTAAAAACAATCCAATTTTGATTGGTGAGCCTGGGGTTGGTAAAACGGCAATCGTCGAGGGATTGGCCCATCGAATTGTCAATGGAGACATACCTGAAGACCTCAAAGAAAAGGAAATCTATGCTCTTGATATGGGGGCGATGATTGCCGGAGCCAAATACCAGGGCGAATTTGAGGAGCGGCTGAAATCCGTGATCAATGAGGTGGTTTCGGCGGAGGGTAGTATTTTTCTATTCATTGATGAAATACACACCTTAGTTGGGGCTGGGAAGACGCAAGGGGCCATGGATGCCGCTAATATTCTGAAGCCAGCTCTGGCAAGAGGAGATTTAAGGGCAATTGGTGCTACAACGCTTAATGAATACCAAAAATATTTTGAATCGGACAAAGCTTTGGAGCGTCGTTTTCAGACTGTACTGGTCGATGAACCTAATGAAGAAGATGCGGTTTCTATTCTTCGCGGCCTGAAAGAAAGGTATGAAACACATCATAAAATCAACATAAAGGACGAAGCCATCATTTCGGCCGTCCAGCTTTCGAATCGGTACATTACAGATCGGTTTTTACCGGATAAGGCCATTGACCTAATCGATGAGGCGGCAGCCAGATTGCGTCTTGAAATGAACTCGATGCCGGAAGAATTGGATGAGGTAGAGCGAAGGATTCGACAATTTGAGATCGAGCGGGAAGCGGTGAAGAGAGAAGATGATAAATCCAAAATGGAGCGATTGAATGAGGATCTGGCAAACCTGGAAGAGCGAAGAAATGAATTGAAGGCACAATGGGAGAGTGAAAGATCCGTAGTGTTGGGACTTCAGCAGTCCAAAGAGCAGTTGGAGGTTCTGAAGCAGGAAGGTAGCCGGGCAGAGAGAGAAGGTAATTTTAGTGAAGCGGCCGAAATTCGGTACGGTAAAATTCCCGAAGTACAAGCTCAGTTGGAGACCTATCAGGAAGCATTGAAAGAAATGCAGACTTCGAGGAATTTGTTGGTAAAGGAAGAAGTAGATGCGGAGGATATTGCCCAAATCGTTGCCAAATGGACTGGTATTCCTCTCTCTAGAATGATGACCAGCGAACGAGAAAAATTGATTCATCTCGAAAAAGAGCTGCATAAGCGAGTGGTGGGACAAAATGAAGCCATCGAAGCTGTTGCCGATGCCATCCGTAGAAGCCGCACGGGGCTTTCGGATGAAAAACGTCCAATCGGTTCTTTTCTTTTTCTTGGAACCACAGGAGTGGGAAAAACAGAATTGGCGAAGGCGTTAGCTGAATACCTATTTGATGATGAGAACCTCATGACCAGGATAGATATGAGTGAATATCAGGAAAGGCATGCGGTTTCGAGATTGGTTGGCGCGCCTCCCGGGTATGTCGGTTACGATGAGGGAGGGCAATTGACAGAAGCCGTAAGGAGAAAACCCTATTCTGTTGTGCTCTTAGATGAAATTGAAAAAGCGCACCCCGATGTCTTCAATATCCTATTGCAGGTATTGGAAGAAGGGCGCTTGACGGACAACAAGGGGAGAACTGCAAATTTCAAGAATACCATTATCATTATGACGTCGAACCTCGGTTCCGAAATCATCCGAGAGAAATTCGATAAGATGACCGAAAGTAACCGTGCTGAAGTGGTAGAAGAGACCCAGGATTTGGTTTTTGAATTCCTGAAGCAGAGTGTGCGTCCCGAGTTTCTTAATCGGATTGATGAAGTGATCGTCTTCCAGCCGTTGACTGCCAAGGACCTGATCAATGTCGTTAAAATTCAGTTGGAGCAAGTGAAAAAAACTTTGTTGAAACAAGAAATCCAACTTGAAATTACGGTAGAGGCCATGAACGAAATTGTCGACCTTGGATACGATCCACAATTTGGTGCTAGGCCAATTAAGAGAGTGATTCAAAAGCGCGTACTGAACGAGCTGTCCAAACAAATGCTATTGAATAAGGTACCGCCTAAATCCAAGTTGGTTTTGGATGCCTTTGATCGGAAATTGGTGTTTCGAGCACCTAGAAAGAAGGAACTGGTTGAAGAATTAGAATAGGGAATTTACGATAACTGGGGTTTTTAGGGCGCACGCTAGAAACCCCAGTTTTGATTTTACCCTTTACCTGGAAGGGTTAAATTATAAAAAAAACAATATATCCCTTAATAATTGAAAAAAATGCCTTATTTTTGCTGTGATTCCTGATGACTTCCTTCGTCAGTAATCAAAAAGCTTTCCCTCTAAGTTTTTACTGCATTCTGCATTAAGACCATTTTGCTACAGTGTCTGAATAGGAGATTTTGGATGAGATCGATCTCGTATCGATTCATTAACGCTTATTAATTCGGGCACCATGACCTACAATTTACAGGTTTTAGACCATTCTTTTTCCGAGTACACCAGGAGAATGTCCTGCCGTGTCTGGGCTCAATTTGCAATCAAAATAGGATAGGATGAATGGGCAGCCGGGCGGTTAATTCCGTGCCGGCCAAGGTGCTTTGATGTCAATTAGAAAGAACAAAACTGTGAACATGCAAAATCGTCTTATTTTTTCATCTCTGGGCTTTATGCGGACCGGGACTTCCCACTATGGGAGTGTGCTCTTGGGGCTGCTATTGTTCCTGAGCCGTGGTAATTACGAACCTTCGCCACCGCCCGTCACGAATTGTATTTGTGCTGGCAACGCTATCATCAATGGCAGTTTTGAGGAAGGCGTAAATGAATGGACCATTGCTGAAGGCTCAAAATTTATAGCTACGGCCGGTTTTGAGGAGTGTGGGCAAGCTTATGGCCTGTTGGATGCCGTAGAAGGCGAAGCATCGTTTTGGCAGGAGGTGGATAATGTCGCTGCCGGTACGACATTTAGGTTGAAATTCTGGGCCGGAACGCATGATCCTTCCTTTGATCATTATATGGAAGTGTCGTTTTTCGATGAAGAGGGGAACTATCTCGATGGGCAAAAGATCGAGGTAGAGCATGATGTGGATGAAGATGGGAAGCTGTTGAACTACGAAGAAACATTTTCTTCCCCTGGGGGTACCGCATCTCTGCGAATTGTTGGTTTTGCCAATGGTGATTTCCTGAAGGTTGATCAGGTTTGTTTACAAGCAACCGAGTATACCTGTACTGCTACAATAGAACAGCTGATACTTTATGATGTCGATGGCGATCAAGTGATTACGGAATTAGAAGATGGAGGTGTCTATTACCTCGATATGTTGCCGGACTGGTTCAAAATCCAAGCTATCATCAATGGAAATGGTGAAAGTGTGGTTTTTGATGTAAATGGGGAAATTCTGCTTGAAAATTCCGAGCCCTTTAATTTCCCCGCTACTGAGGCGGGGTCCTGGGAACCCAAAGGTGGGGAAAGTTATACCATTCACGTTAAAGTTTATCCGGAAAAAGATGCTGGAGGAGCTTATTGCGACGATGAGACGATTACCATCCACTTTGTTGAAGATTGTGAGCCAGAAGTAGAAGTTAAGGTCACCAGTGTTGGTTGTGGTGATGAAAATGGGATGATCGCCTTTACTTTTGCAGATACTCCATTTCGGGAGGACATAGAGTTTAGTTTGGATGGCGGAC
>JANQRV010000458.1 GCA_028284395.1 Saprospiraceae bacterium | reverse complement strand
TAAATCCCTTTAGAGGCCCGGTCTGATACATTAATGATCCCAATTTTTGCTTTCGCCATTTTTTCTTTTTATGTAAGGTCGACTAATCCCTAATTACTTCCGCCCAAAGATTATTTCCATAGGCCGCCAAAGCTTCTCCCAAAAGGCGTTTTGCCTCCACCGCCTGTCCCAGGCCTTTAGTCCCCAGGGCTTGCAGGTAAAAGCCATTGGACCGCGTTTTATTCGTTGAATTGGCCTCGTCGATGCCAATGCCGGAAACGGCGGCTCCTTGCTCCACCAGCACTTTTCCCCGATCGATCAACTCCTGGAACAGTTGCCGGGCTTCCTCTTTGTTGCCCAGTTTCGCCAGGGAAAGGGCCTGGTAATATTTCAGGTCTGATCTGTTGTTATTGGTTTTGGCAGCTTTTTCGTAGTACTGCAGGGCTTCCTCTTTCTTTCCCCATTGGTCATAGGCCGTTCCGAGATAGAACCAGACCATGGCTTCCCGCTCATCGCTGTTGGATTTACCTACCTCCAGGTTTTCGGGATACAACAGCGCGGCTTCCAGATCTGCGATGGCCGGTTTGTACTTTGCTGCTTCCAGCTTCTGTAAAGCCCGCAGTACGTATGCATCTACGTAATGGGAGTGGATGATCCGACCACCTTCCCAGGTCCTGAAATGGTGCGTTTGCAGTAGCTGGATGGCTTTGTCATACTGCCCGCTTAGGTTGAGGAGCCGAACCATTTCTTTTGGGGCGTTGACATCGATTTTAACCACTTCCATATTTTGCTCCAGCATTTGGAGGCACTCGTTGTAATCTCGATCGGAAGCTTCGTAATACCTGGTGAGCTCGGCGTACCAGAGCGGTTGATTTCTGTCGCCTTTCAAAGCTTTCTTCAGGTAGGCGATGGCTTTTTCTGCATCGTTTTGGTGGTGAAAGGCGGCAAATGCCAGGTTGCGCCAGATCATCGGAAAACCGGGATCGATATCGGCTGCTTTTTCCCAGGCTGTAATGGCTTCTGCCTTGCGGTTGTCAAACAGAAGGTTGCCGAGTAAATAAGAAGCCGACTGGTTTTTGGGATCGGCTGTGATGGCGTACTTTAAAATCGCTTCGCTCTCTTCGCGGAATGGGAAGCAGTAATTGGTGGAGAGGCTGCCGGCTTTCGAAAGCATGGCCTTGGCTTCGGCATCCCGGTCGGTTTTGGCGTATAACCAGGAGAGATAGAAATGCACCATCGGATCCTTTGAGCTTTTGATCGACGATAGGGTTTGAATGGCATCGTCAAAGAAGCCGGCATTGAGGTAATGGACCGCGACATCGAGATAGTTGTTATTTACTTCCTGCATATTACCCTGTAGATCGGGCAATAGATCTTCCTCGAGAATTTGCCCTTTCTCAAACTGGGCTGCAAAATTTAAGGGGTCGTAGGCAATGAGCTGATGGATCGCATTCAAGGCTTCCTCCTTTTGGCCGGTTTTGCGCAAGAGGGCGCTGTACAAAACCACGATTCTTCCGTCGTGGGTATTGGTGGAATAGGCATTTCGGGCAAATTCGAGCGCCTTTTCAAGATTTCCGCTGTTGCTCTCCATCAATGCCAATTGATAGAAGCCGGCAGAAGACCATTCGTAGTACCAGGTGGCTTGGTAAAAGTTGCGGTAGGCTTCCTCGCTCCGTCCGAGGGCTTTCAGTGCCAGTCCGCGGAAATAAAAGATTTCACCTTCTTTGGGCTGGTAGTATTGGACCTTCAATTTGTCGGCGGCCCGTTGGAGGTATCCGAGGGCTTCTTCATATCTCCACTGATTGACCCTTCTCATGCCCAAGGCCAGGTTGGTTCGATAATCATCGGGTGACTTTTGCAGGGCGGCCAGGTAATAGTCATCCGCATCGAGGAAGGGCCGGGAAAACTGCTCTACGAACCTTCCGGTCAGGTATAAGTCTTCCACCGTTTCAATCTCATCGACCGGCGGTATGCGTTTCTGGGTTTCCGGCAAATCCGGGTGCTGCGGTTTGTAGGGCCGGTAGGAGACCAATTCACGCCCATTTTTATCCGTCAATTGGATGAAGAGGCGATACTCATCCAGTTCTTCATCGCCAGAATAGGTATCGGTGAACGGATTGCCCGGATCGATGTCCAGGCTTTTGGTTACCAATGCTCTTTCACCGTATTTGAGTAGTAATTTGGCGTCCTCGAATTTCTGGGTGGTATTGAAGCCATAGAAAACGGTTTTGGCGTCTCTCATTTGTAAGGTTACCGAGGCATCGGTGGTGGCATTTTTCACGACTTCGATGTCCCGGATGGGATACCAATAATTTTTGGCATCCTTTACCGCGTGGGGAGCCATCCAGCTATAACCCGGCTGGTTGTTCGAAAAGGTACCCGTCATCAATTCTACGTAAGCCTTGCCATCGTCGGTCAACTTTCTTCTGGCGTTCTGCCCTTGTAGCCCCGGTCCGAACTGCCACAGTTTTGAAGTCTTGTTTTCGTATGGATCACCGACGTGGACGGTGCCGGCTCTGGCGCCATAATCATAACCGCCGACAAAACCTTCTTTGCCCTGCCAAATAAAGAAAGACACGGGGTCGGGGTGATTTTTCCACCAGGTAAGATCAACGCCGGAAGAATAATCGGTACCGAGATAAACTTCGCGAGAAATCGGCCAATGGGTAAAACTCCGGTTGCTGTGGTGGACGGCAATTTCAGCACTGGGCGGAAAGAAAGTGCGAAAGTCTTCATTGGCGGTAACGGCCACGTTGGCCCAAAACAAGAAATTTTTGGTAACCGTATTGGTATTGTTCAGCCGATAATCGACTTCGATGAAGGAGCGCCCCGGGCGCAAGGTGATGCCAATCACCCCCCTTAACCGCAAAGCTTTTTCCGTTTCTCCGACCCACACCGTAGCACTGCCGTCTTGGTGTTCTTCGATGAAATAATCTGCCGGCAGGAGGGTCGTTGTCCGGTGGTGATGGGGAAAGCACCATTCTATGCCCCCGGAGATCCAGGCTCCCAGCGTACCGATCAGATCCGGTTTGATCACGCTATTGCGATGAAACAATTCGTGTCCGTTGGTTTTGTCAATAGCAGAAAAGAGTTTCCCGCCAAAATCCGGAAGGATGCTCACCTTCAGATATTCGTTTTCAAGATAAACCAGGTCGTACGTTATTTCGACCAATTTATCTCCCAATCGGCTTTGAGCAGGGTAGGGGTACATTTTTCCAGCCGCTCCCTGGACGCCTCTTCCGGTATAAAAAATCGGCGTGGGATCGTCGATCCCTTTTTGATAGGTGGGAATGGTTTCCTTTCCTTGGTAAACTTTTACCTGTGCGTAGGTAAGGCCACAGGTGAAGATCAGCAGGGGCAATAAGAACGGTTTCATGATGGGTTGGTTTTCGTTTTGTTGCGATGGATTGAAGGTAGGAAGTTTTTTCAAGGTAAGGGTGTATGCCGATGCAGATTTGTTAAAACGCTAATCGTGTAAACGCTCGTAATGGGGCGTCAGATGCTCCCGCATATTCTCCCGGAACTCGGCGGCCGTACCGCTCTGCAGGGTTTCGATCAAATCGAAATGAGTAATATTTCCTCGTTTAGGTTCTTTTGTCAGATGGGATTCCACTTCCATCATGTAATTAAACACCGGTAATAGCATCGATTGAAATCGAGCAAGCGTTCCATTGCCTGACATTTCATACAGCTTTCCGTGGAATTCAATCTCGTAACCCAGCCTGGCAGCAATGTGGACACATTCAGGGTCGTTTGCTTCGCGGGTAGCAATGTCTACCAGTTCTTCGATATTTTCGGGTTTTAACCTGGCATACAATAGGTCCGACATGCCGGTTTCCAAAACCAAACGCAATTCAAATAAATCCTTCATGGCCTCCTGCCCCAGCAGGTCCGGGTCCATGATCTTCGAAATACTGCCCAGCAGGTCGGGTTCGGCATAAATCATGCCTTTGCGCTTCTTGGATTTGACAATGCCCAACATTCGTAAACGGCTCAATGCCTCCCGGACGATGTTGCGGCTTACTCCCAGATGGTCGGCCAAATCCAGTTCTTTCGGTAACGGATCTCCCGCTTTAAAGTCATTCTCTTTGAGGTAGCTCATCAGACTTTGCTCCACCTGATCGGTCAGCGTAACTACCTGGATTGGTCGAAGATCTTTTTTCAGTTTAGCTGCGTCCTTTTTCATCTTTTTATTTCTATGATCCAATATACAATGAAGTTGCTCAAAAGTTTCCTGCTGAAGGCGAAAACTATGTATAACTTCAGTGAAAAACCAGATACTTGGATCTAGGTTTTAGAGAATTGTTCGTATTATTGTATATATGTTGTAATGTAGTACATATTAAAATGGCAATATACGATATTACTGACTACGGGGCTAAGGGAGATGGAAAAAACGATGATGCCGTCGCTATTCAAAGGGCCATCGATCGTTGTGGCGAAGCTGGAGGTGGGCAGGTATTGGTTCCTCCCGGGCGCGTATTTTTGTGTGGGCCATTTAGGCTGAAGTCTAACATCGAGCTCTATATCGGTCATGGAGCTACCATCAAAGCCAAATCGGATGAAGGCCTTTATACGAAGAGTGCATTCCGCAACAATCGGGCCGAGGGTTCGATGTGGATTGAAGGCGAACATTTGGAGAATGTCCACATCAGAGGCGGCGGTACGATAGATGGCAATGGCACGGCATTTATGGCAGTGGAACAAAAAGATGCCTACCAATTGAAAACCACCGGCCAGACCGACCCCCGTCCTCACTTACTGACCCTGGTCGATTGCAAAAATATTAAAATTCGCGACATCACATTTTCCAATTCGGCCTACTGGGGCATACATCTTGTCGGTTGTTATGATGTTTCTATTGTCGGCGTTTCCGTTTACAACAGTCTGAAATTAAGAAACAGTGATGGGATTGACCTCGACCATTGTCAGAACATCAACATTACGAATTGTCACATCGAATCGGGAGACGACTGTATTTGTTTAAAGAACCGCCGGGAATACGCTGAGTTTGGCCCTTGCAAAGACATAACTATTTCCGGGTGCACCCTGGTTTCCACTTCCTGTGCTGTTAAAATCGGATCGGAAAACATGGATGAGATTAGTCGCGTGATCATCACCAATTGTATCATTAAGGACAGTAATCGGGGAATCGGGATACAGCACCGTGACGAAGGGAGTGTTTCGAACATCATTGTTTCCAATGTAGTAATTGAATGCCGGCTGTTTTCCGATGTGTGGTGGGGAAAAGCAGAGCCCATCTACATTACCGCTTTTCCCCGATCTGTAAAAAACCATAAAGACGGGCTCTGGCGCTTGCCTTCCGGGGAAGTAAAGGGCAAGGTTGGCCAAGTGAAAAACATCACTTTCAGCAACATTCGCTGCAAGAGTGAAAACGGAATTTTTATCGCTGCTGAATCCCGGGATAAGATTGACAACATCCGTTTTCAAGTCGTTGATATTGAGATTGATAAATTTACAAGATACGAAGGCGGGATCTACGATTGTCGCCCGTGTGCCGGCCGGGAAATGATCGCCGGCGATACATCCGGCTTTTTTATACGGAATGCAGGGAATATCTTTATCCAACATTGTAGTGTGGAGTGGGGAAAAAACCGACCGGATTATTTCAATAAAGCAATAAATGCAGTGGGAGTAACATCACTGGTGGTCGATCATTTTTTCGGAGAAGCCGCTTTCCCAGGCGAAGGTAGCCCACTATCCGTCCAAGAACCCGAGCGACCATGACAATTCAAAGCCTATGTTTGGCCTTTCCATCGCTGATCTGTTTGTAATCGCGCTTTATTTTGTTGTTGTTATTTGTATAGGACTAAGGGCCGGCCTGAAGATTCAGCATAAGGAGGATTTCTTTCTGGGAGGAAGAAAATTCGGAAAATTGACCTCCACCTTTGCCAGTTTCGGGCAAGCTACTTCTGCGGATGGGCCCGTAGGGGTGGCTACTACCACTTTCAATAATGGAATCAGCGGTATTTGGAGTTCACTCCTCATGCTCTTCGCGACGCCGCTGTTTTGGATTACGGCTCCATGGCTGAGGCGATTGCGTATCCTGACCATGGGAGATTTCTATGAAGAGCGATTCGGATCCAAGAAAATGGCTGGTCTTTACGCTCTTATTGCTTCGATTGGAATGATGGGCCTGTTGTCTGTGGGTTACATTTCCGTATCCAAAACTGCAATGGCTATGACCGCCAAAACAGATGGGGAACTCAACCTGGAAGAAAAGCGGGAAAAATTGCTGTCCGATCAACTTTTTTTATTGGAAAAACAGGATTACAATTCTTTAACTCCAGCAGAAAAACACCAATTGGAGGGACTCCGACGGTTAAATCCACAGGGCATTTTTTCCCACCTCAACGAAAAGACCCTGGTCTGGACGATTTGTTTTTTAGTATTGATCTACACATCAATGGGAGGCTTAACCGCAGCTGTTTACACCGACATGATTCAAGGGGTGTTCATCATCATCTTATCGATCGTCCTGATTCCGGTGGGTTGGCAGCAAGTCAATAAAATTTATGGGGGTGATGGGGCATTTTCCGCTTTATCTCATATGCACGACCACCTGCCAGAAGCCTTTTTTGACGTTTTCGGTTCTCCCAGCGTGATCGACTTTACCTGGTATTTCATTTTTACGGCAGCTCTTGTCTCGGGAGTGACCGTAGTGACGCAACCCAATCAACTGGTAACTGCTGGAGCAGCCAAAGATGAATATGCCGCGAGAGTAGGCTTTGTGAGCGGTACCTTTCTGAAGAGAGTAGTAACCATTTTATGGGGAATATTGGGATTGGTAGCGATTGTTCTGTTTAGCGGTACGATTTCCAATTCCGATTTGGTGTGGGGGTATGCTACCCGCGAGCTCCTAGGTCCGTTAAACATTGGGCTTGTGGGATTGATGATCGCCAGTATGATGGCCGCGCTGATGTCGACGGCAGATTGCCTCATGATTACCGTGTCCGGATTGATTGTTCATAATCTTTATCGACCCTTAGCCGGCCCTAAATCTGAGTCGCATCTCATCTGGGCCGGGCGTTTTGCCGGTGCTTTTTTTCTAATCGGTGCGGCGCTGGTGACTACTCAATTTGACAATATCCTGCAGGTCTTGAAATTCATTTGGGAGTTCTTTGTCATTTTTGCCGCTGCCTTTTGGTTAGGATTGAAATGGCGGCGAGCGAATGCCGCCGGAGCATGGGCTTCCATTATCGGCACTTTTGCCATTTTCTATATCATACCCATGTTGCTGCCGATCGTATTCCCGGCACTAACTCAGCATTCAAGGTTGTTGCAACAAACAAATTCATCGGAAATCAAACGGGTATACGTGGCCAAGACCATGGATGTCGAAGAAAGAGAACAACTGATAATGAATTGGGAACGGCAAGGAAA
>JANQRV010000448.1 GCA_028284395.1 Saprospiraceae bacterium | reverse complement strand
AGCACACAGCTCAATCGTCCGTTAAACGCTTCCAGCCACTCTTGCAGAAACAGTAGTACCTCACAGTCTTCCAGTTGGAAGGTAGAAGCGTAGACAATGCGCCGGATCCCTTGAAAATCGAAATCCTCCGGCACGATGAGCACCGGACAAATGGCCGTCTTAACGGCGCGATCGGCCGTATCCCCGATCAGTCCCCAATAATTAGCTGCCAATCGACCCAAAACCAACAGACCTACGCGCTCTTCCTCGGCCAGTCGCTGCAATTCGACATCAACCGATCCGATTCTGACTTCGACTCCCACAATTACTTTGTGAAATTGCTTGGGGCGATTGCGATCGACAAATTGGATGAGGCGATCTTCCCGTTGTTTTCTCAGCGATTCCATTCCGGCTGTCAAAACTTGCTGGTCCGAAGCGGACAGATTACGCAACGCCGGATCCTTGTCGTCGATGAAATGGGCTACGATGAGCTCGGCTTCGAAATACTGGGCCAGACGAAGGCCGTATTTTAGTGCTCCGGGGGCTTGCTCTGTGAAGTTGATGCCGATTAGGATGGTATTCATGATGCTGTGGTTGCTGTGGTTGCTGTGGTTTCTATTGCTTCTTTGGATTCTATTGCTTCTTTGGTGGCTATGGCTTCTGTGGATTTTATTGATTCTTTGGCGGCTATGGCTACTTTAGGGCAATGGTCAGGCGGTTTGAAGCCGTCAGACCGGTTCTCTAGCTGCGATCACTGCAAGATAGGATATTTGGTGGAATTGTGACCGAATTCCAGAATTACGTCTTTGTTCCAAAAAAAACGCTAATGAAAAAGCAAGCGATCGACGCTTTTTACCAAGTCAATCCTAAATACATCGAGCAATTGCATTTTTTGCAGGTAGAATTGCTCAAGCTACAGAAGCACGTTTCCGATGAAAAATTGCGTTTGGCCATTTTGTTCGAAGGGCGGGACGCAGCCGGTAAAGGCAGCGCCATTGCCCGGTTCACGCAGTTTTTGAATCCGAGTAGCTACCGGGTGGTAGCCCTGGGTAAGCCCACCAAAAAGGAAAAAGGTCAGTGGTACTTTCAGCGGTACATCAAGCGTCTGCCCGATGCCGGACAAATGGTCTTTTTCGATCGCAGTTGGTATAACCGGGCCGTGGTGGAGCCGGTCATGGGTTTTTGTACACCCGAACAGTACGACCTTTTTATCAAACAAGTTAACCCGTTTGAAGAAATGTTGACCGAGGACGGGATCTCATTGGTCAAATTTTGGTTTTCCATCAATATGGACGATCAAAAAGCGCGTATTCAGCAGCGTTTGGACACGCCATTGATTCGCTGGAAGGTTAGTCCGGTAGACCTGGCCGCCCAGGATAAATGGCATGATTTTACAACCTATAAGGAAAAAATGTTGTTGCAAACCAGCACTGCCCACTGTCCCTGGCGGATCGTGAAGGGCAGCAGCCGGGAGGACAGCCGGATCCAGGCCATGCGCTTCATCCTTTCTCTGGTCGACTATAAGGATAAGGACCCCGATTTGAAACCGGCGGATCCGGGAAAGGTATTCAAACACCCCTCTAAGTAAGGCTCGTAAACACTTAAATTCCCAACGCAGGTTTTTTCTAGCAGCAATCGACCCCAATTTGCCCAAGTTTCTATTGCTTGGCCTCGTCATTCTTTTACTCGGAGCCATTCTCCGGTATTTTAAACAGCCCTACGTCATTGCTTACATCGTAGCCGGGATTATCCTGGGAGAGCACGGTCTCCAAATCATTACCGATGAAGCCGCCATTGCTAGTTTGGGTGAGTTTGGCTTGATTTTACTGTTGTTTTTCATCGGCATGGAAACCAGTCTGCCCCGGTTGGTCCAAAACTGGCAACTGGCCTTTTTAGGGACGGGTTTTCAAGTGCTGGCCAGCATCGGCGCCGTAGCATTACTGGGTTATTTCTTCCATTGGCCGGTGAACCGCATATTGGTCATGGGCTTTGTCGTTAGCCTGAGTAGTTCGGCCGTTGTCATTAAACTTTTACAGGACAATCGGGAGACGGAAACCCCCATTGGTCAGAACGTGATCAGCATCCTCCTGACCCAGGACGTATTGATCGTCCCCATGCTGATCGCCGCTAATTACCTGGGAGGTGCGCAACCCACCGTAGGGGAAATCATCCTCCAGTTGATCGGGGGCGGAGTCATCTTGGGCGTCATGTACTGGATCTTCAAGCGGGAAACCATCGTCTTGCCCTTTAGTAAGAACATTGAACACGATCACGAACTACAGGTATTTGTGGCCATCATCATTTGCTTTGGGATTGCTACGATCACCGCGCTGTTTGGGCTGTCTGCTGCTTTGGGTGCTTTTGTAGCCGGCATGGTCGTGCATGCTGCTCGCTCTACCGGCTGGTTTCACGACAGTTTACACGCTTTCCGGGTCGTTTTTGTAGCGTTGTTTTTCGTTTCGATCGGCATGTTGATCGATCTCCATTTTCTAATGCAAAACAAAGTCATCATCACCGGACTCCTCCTGGCGGTTTTCCTGAGCAATCACCTCATTAATGCCGGTATCTTCCGATATTTTGGCAACTCCTGGAAGGAAAGTCTCTACGGTGGCGCCCTCTTGGCGCAAATCGGAGAGTTGAGTTTTGTTGTTGCTGCCAGTGCTTTCTCCGGTCACATCATCTCGGATTTTGCCTACCAATTGACGGTCGTTGTGATCTCGCTGACGTTATTGATCAGCCCTTTTTGGATTGCCGTTACGCAGCGATTGACTAATTGAGGAATTTGTTTGAGCTTACAGGGAAGCCCGGTCGTTTGCATTTTCACCATTCAAGCAAAGATTTGTTTAAAGTGGTTTTTCTAAGAAGCTGCTAATAGATAATGAAAATGTATTGTTAGGATCAGCGTCTTCACCGGCGCTCAGGATATGTCTGTGAGGAGCCTCATGGTCGTTATCTCAAATAAATAACATCTGCCCTCAATTGGTATTTCTTGACAATTTCTTCGGTAAATGATTTATGGCCTTTGGGTGCCAAAAGAAACAGCTTTCCGCCCTGTCGGCTAGCCAGGCGGCTCAGTAGTTCCCATTTGGATACTTTCCTTGCCAGGTTGCCGGTTTTTACTGCCAGTTCAATATAGCTTTTTCGGTTCATGCGCAAACCGGTGACGTCGGGTATGATGGGGTCTTCTTCGCCAGGCCGGCGGAAGTTGGTGGGCGTTTGATACTCTTCAGAATTGGCTCTAATGGCTTTGAAACCTTTGCGTTTTGCCCATTGGATCGCTCTTTTGATCAGGTTTTCATTTTTCATATTAAGATATTTAGTTGTTCATTAAAATTGTCCTTTCATACTGCAGCTCTCCGCCTCATTTTGAGCAAGGCTTTGTATTGAATTTGTCGTACTCGCTCCCGGCTGATATCCAATTTATTGCCAATAGCATCGAGGGTAAAGGATCGATCACGTCCAATACCGTAGTACATGCTCATCACCAATTGTTCCCGCTTACTTAGTTGATTAAGCAGCAGGGCTACTTCGGTTTTGCGGGATTCCTCTTCCACCAATCGCGTATCCGGAGCCGCTATTTTCGAATCGGTGATCATCCCTTTGAGGTCCAGGCCGTCGTGGTTGGGAGAAGGGGCGTCCAAAGATTTGCAAAATTTGCCTACCCGCATCAGGTTTTCCACTGCATCGACACTGAGGTCTGCCGCCCGGGCAATTTCGGCGGTGGAAGGCTGGCGCCCCAACTTTTGCTGGAGGCTATCCCGGCAACGTTCGATCCGTTTTTGGTCGACTTGCTTGTTCATCGGCAGGCGTATCTTCCTGCTGCGTTCCTGCAGAGCGACGATGATCTGTTGTCTAATCCACCAAACTGTATAGGAAATGAATTTAAAACCCTTAGACGGATCGAACCGCTGGGCAGCCTTAATCAAGCCGATATTACCCTCGTTGACCAGATCATTGAGGCTTAGACCATTGAATTGATATTGCTTGGCCACCGAAACCACGAAGCGCAGGTTGTGTTCCAGGATGCGATTCAGCGCTTCTTTATCTCCCGATTGATAAAGGTTGAAAAGCCGGTTTTCTTGCTCCGGGCTCAAAACTTCATACCGGGCAATATCCTTTAAATATTTTTCCAGTGATTTTTCACCTCGGGGGGTAATGGTATTGGTGATGATCAGTGACCTCATAAATTGATATTGATGTTTATTTTCAGGGATTTGCGCTTGAACGTTTGAGGTGGCCAGATGTTCAGATCCAATAAAAAAAGATGAATTGCTGAACAAATTCAGGACTCATCCTTTCTAGGGGCGAACTTGCTTAGAGCATTTTATCCAGCGATTTTTTTTTCATTTTAATTAGAATTTATGTAAGCAAATTTTGTATGGCCCCGAATGACCTTTTTTGTCTGCTTTTCGTCACGTTCTCGCCTTAATAGCTATGGCTATTATGCTCCGAGCGCTTCTTGATCAGATAAAGAATCTCTATCCGGATGCCTATACAAAATCTACTTACATAAATTCTATTCAATATTTTTTATGAACATTTTTATTGCAAGATTAAACTACGATACCACCAACCACGACCTCTCCAATGCATTTGAAGAATTCGGTGAAGTGAGTTCCGCCAAGATCATCATGGATAAATTCACCGGCCAATCCAAGGGTTATGGTTTCGTAGAAATGCCGGATGAAGTCGATGCCGTAACGGCCATCAACGAGCTGAACGGCACCAGACTGGACGGTCGGCAAATCGTGGTAAAGAAAGCCAATGCAGGTTGCAAGGAACGCAATCGTTCTTACAGCTATTCCTGGTAGAAGATAAGCATAATATGATTGGTAAGGGCCGACCCGTGACGGGTCGGCCCTTCGCATTTCAATCCATCAGGCGTACATTGTATTGCCTGGCGGTTGATGAATACTGTTTTTCCCGATTCCATCCCTTTCGATTGGCGCAAAAAATAAAAATCCTGTTGTCCCAAGGATTGTAAAGCACCACTTCCTCTCCTTGATCCCCACTGATATCCACCGGAATACAATGGTACCAGCCCTGTCGGCGGTTTCCCGAAGGGGGTTGCGGCAACTCCTGAAAAAGGCACGCCATCTGACCTTGAGCGCTCCAAAGGGCACCTCCATTGTAGAGCAAGGCAGGCCGGCCAGGGCCATTCCAATAAACGGCTTCCATGCCGGTATGATTGGGAGAGTCGTTCAATGCAAACGCACGGATCACCTCGCCCGATTGACCAAGTAGCCGGACCTGAGGTTGATGTCCATTGTAC
>JANQRV010000416.1 GCA_028284395.1 Saprospiraceae bacterium | reverse complement strand
CTGCGGCCGGAGACTGGACGAAACAGACCACCTATATCCTGACCGATAAGCTGCTGAACTTGGCCGGAGCGGATCCCCGAATTGCCTTTTGGGCTACTTCGATCGCCCAAGGTGTCGTTCTCGAAAAATATACCAAAGAGGGATTGGATGATCCCACCACTCGGTTTGGTGGTCTCTCTTCTTTTAATAACGAACGGATCATGCGTTACAGTGACCTCAAGCTGATTGCCGCTGAGGCTGCGCTTAAATCCGGTAATGCCGCAGCGAGTATTGCGCACATCAATGATGTCCGCGCCCGTGCCACTGCCTGGGGAGAGACCCTGGTGGCCGGTACTGACTACGACAGTTTACTGACCCCTGAATTAGTCCTACCCGAACCGCGTGATGTCGGCGAAACGGACCCGGCAACGATCATGGATTGGATCATGGAAGAACGCTTCATCGAACTAGCCGGTGAAGGTCACCGCTGGGACGATTTGAGAAGATGGCACACTGCGGGTGATCTCAACCTTTCGAACTGGGATGGAAGTGATGATCATTTCAGTACTTTTCTGGATGGAAACCCCTTTGGATTTGATGTTAACAAGCATTTGCTGTTACCCATCCCCCAAGACGAAATCGATCGGAATGCTTCGATCGATCAAAACAATCCCGGGTATTAATCAATCGACCACAAACTGCTGAAGGGAGGAGGATGCTAGCGAATGACGACCAAGCGCTTCGTTAGCATCTTCTCTTTCCCATTGAACTGCAAAAAATATAAACCGGCGGGGATGCCCTCGGTAGGAATCGAAACAAATGGACCACTTGTTTTGTCGACTCGAAGGTTCCTGATTTCCTGCCCATTGATGGTGAGCAGTCGAATCCGGGCCTCGCGATTCATTGCCGCTCCGTCAAACCAAATCTTCACTTCATCCCTGGCCGGAGATTGTAGACGGATGATCGGAGAGGTGTTCTCCCGGGTATTTGTTGTTACATCGCCTCCAAATAGGGCGAAATTCTCACCTTGGATGATCTTTAGGAAAGTATTGTGCGGTATGTTCTCGAAGGTCTGTTCATCACTGTTCGGCCAGATGACCGACAGGGATCGGATTCTTTGTTCTCCCAAGCCAAAATGCACGGTATTACTCTGTGCCGATAAATAAGATCCTCCTACTCCAAGGGATCGAATTTGGACTTTATTGTTGTCTAGGGTAACTTTCAGGACTGCTCCCAGCGCATCGCGGTTTACGGAGACTCCCTCTAGTCGTACCTTCAAATAATTGTTTTTTCTATACAATACCTCGGATAGATTTTGCAGGACGGTTAATCGGGTACGGGGGCTGTCTTCCTCCTCCGTTACGGTGTTAATCATGACATCCGGGTCGCCATCCTGATCAAAATCTGAAACGCAGAGACCACGTGCATAGTAGGGGTAATTCGCCTTGAAAATTTGGTGTTCTTTGAAAGTGCCGTTCAGGTTTTCATAGTAAACGCAAGGTTCTTCCGATTGGTCTTCCAGTACCCCTCCGCTGGTCATGAGGATATCTAGCAAGCCGTTGTTTTGGAGGTCAACAAATTGTGCTCCCCAGCTGGTGTGCATGCCATCGGTATAGGATTGGTGGGTGGCCGCTTGGAATTTTTGCTGTTTGTTTTCCAGGAATGGATTCCTGCCAATGTCCGATATGTAAATATCGAAGTCCTCATCGTTGTCGTAATCCCCATAACCAATTCCCATGGAGAAAGCAGAAATGTCCAAGCCGTAGACTTTTCCGCGTTCGAACAATCGTCCGTCTCTGTTTTCGTAGTACTGGTTCGACTCCATACCTCCCGCTCCAAAATCATTGGCGACATAGAGGTCTAGATCCTGATCGCTATCAAAATCCATGAATTTGGCAGCCAGGGTATATCCATTGCCCCGCACCCCCAATCGAGCCGCCTCTTCGGAATAGTCGAAGGGTCGACCCTGACTGAGGAATAGTTCATTCGGAGCCGGTGGCGCGGGAAGAATATGCCGTATTCGCTCCAGGGCGTAATTGCCAATGTACATATCCAAAAACGAATCTCCATTGAAATCACCGAGGGTAATGGCCATCCCCCAATAACGGTTTTCTCCGATGCCACTCACTTCGGTAAAGTCTGTAAAGGTCCCATCTTCATTATTCCGATAGAGTAAGTTGGGTTGCCCCTCGATGGTAGTCAGCAGCAGGTCCTGACTACCGTCATTGTCAAAGTCTGCTGCTGCAACCGCTGAAATGAGATCAGTGATCCGGTCGAGCCCGGAACCGGTCGTGACATCTTCAAAGTCGAAGTCTCCGTGGTTTTGATAAAGTTTAACCGAGGGATTCCCTCCAATTAAAATCAGATCGTCGTCGCCGTCATTGTCGTAATCAAAGGCTCCGATCCCTGCCATCAGGCGTACGGAGTCGACCCCGTTGTACAGAATGTTGACCGGTCTGGAGATATCATTGAAGACTTGGCCGTACCCAAAGCACCAGGTGCCTAAAAGTAGGACAATGATGGCTTTGTCCATGCTGAAAACTTCTATTTGAGAATATCTCTAAGATACGAATTAAAACCTGATTTTCGGTGTCTTTTTTGAGGGTATTCGAATGAATTGTTAAAATCGATAAAAGCAAATTTTTTCCTTTTTTTTGGGAAGTTTTTTTCGGTTTTTGCTTCTTGTAATGGGGGGTTGCTGTGGATGCTATTGCTGCTGTGGTTGCTATGGCTACTATGGACGCTGTTGCTACTATTGCTACTGTGGACGCTGTTGTTACTGTTGCTGCTTTGGATCCTGTTGATTCTATTGTTACCTTAAGCAACCTATCATTGATAATGCCATTTTGACTAGATACTGCGTCATCCGGTTAAAATGGTATGAAATAGCAGATTGTAATATGAATGAGAAGAAAATTATTGATGTTTGGATGCAGCATCCAACCAGAAGATTTTACAATCATCCGATGTTTGCATCGCTGCGGAGGTGGAACAAGACGGAGCTTGCGGATGCAGAGATTCCGCTTGAAAGCACGGTTCGGAGCATGGACGAGGCATTGGTGTCGAAGGGATTGATTTGCAGTTGGCAAGGTCCGTCGGGCGACCTGATCTCTAATCAGGAGGTGGCCACCTTCGTTCGTCAATACCCAGATCGATTCGTCGGAATTGCTTCAGCACCATTGAATAAGCCCGTGACTGCCGTAGCGGAATTGAATCGCTGCGTAGTGGAATATGGTTTTAAGGGACTGAGGATCGTGCAATGGCTGTGGAATCTTCCGGCAACTCATGCCTATTACTACCCGCTGTTTGCAAAGTGCGTAGAGTTGGATGTTCCGGTGTGTCTGCAAGTGGGACATACCGGACCGTTGATGCCTTCGGAAGTTGGTCGTCCGATACCCTATATCGATCAGGTTGCTTTAGACTTTCCGGAACTGAAAATCGTTTGCGGTCACATCGGCTACCCCTGGACAACGGAAATGATTGCCGTATCGACAAAACACCAACACGTATACATCGACACGTCCGCCTATACGGCAAGAAGGTATCCCCGCGAGTTGGTGTCCTACCTAAAGCATCATGGTCGGGATAAAATCCTGTTCGGCACCAATTACCCCATGATAACACCCCGGAAATGCCTGGAAAACTTGGCAGAGCTGGAATTAACGGAGGAAGTCGCCAACAAGTTTCTTTTCCAGAATGCGATTCGTGTCTTTAATCTAAAAGTATGATTTAGAATGTCTAAGGTATTTCTATCCATGTTGTTTTTTATTCTTTCGGCATTTTTTATGGTCCATCACGCTGGCAAAGATCCGGTTTGGTTCGAGTTTAAACCCGACGAAGATCATTCTGGGAGCGAGATAGCCATGGATGGATGGTTGGATGCACCAGCCGGCAGACACGGCTACTTAAGAATGGAAGCTGACCAGCTAGTCTTTAAGGATGGAACCGCTGTGAAATTTTGGGGAGTGAACATCAGTAGCGGGCGAGCTTTTGTCGACCGGGAAAAAGCAGATCAATGGGCCACGCACTTGGCAAAATACGGGGTCAATGCCGTGCGGTTTCACAAGTTCACAAAAGATGGCTATCAGAAAGGTTATTCCACGGTTCTTGATGAGGAGAAATACAAAAACTTCGATTATTTCAACCATGCTTTACGAGAAAAAGGAATTTACTACGGCTGGTCGCATATTTATGGCCAACGGGTAAAACCCGCTGATAAAGAGCAATTACTGGCATATGATGAAGTTGCCTCCTTGAAGTACCCGTGGCAGCACTTAAACGGAACCACCGCCAGTTTGGTGAATTTTGCCGAAGATTTACAGAACTTAAGTATTGAACTGACCGTAGGTATGTTGCAACACGTGAATCCTCATACGGGGTTGCGTTATGCCGACGACCCCGCGCTCATCTTTATCGAAATGCAAAACGAAGACAACATTTTTTGGAGCGCGATCGGTAAAGCATTGGAGCAAGCTCCCACCTACAGGGCTTTGCTGTGCCGACAGTTTTCGACATGGCTAAAATCGAAATATGGAAGTGATGAAAAGTTAGCGATGGCATGGAAGCGAGAAAACATTCCCGTTGGGCAAAGTATTGAAAATCAGAATGTTTTTCCTGCTCCCAATCACAGTCAATTTACCAATGAGTACGACGAAGCTTACCGAAAAGGAAGGCCTATGGCGCAGCATGTCCTGGACAAAATGCAGTTTCTCCACGAGCAGCAGTTGGCATTTTATGAGAGATTTGAAAAGGCCATCCGGGCAACGGGTTACAAGGGCGTTCTGGTCGGTTCGTGTTGGCAAGCGGGAATGGGTCCTTCTCATTATTACAATCTCCATGCGGATTATCAAACTGGTATGATAGACCGGCACAATTACTGGGGAGGCGGCACGGGACATCATCTCAAACCGGGAAAAGTAAAGAATAAATCCATGCTGGCCAGGCCGGGATCCGGTATTTTGAGTACCGGTATGCAACAAGTGGCCGACCGACCGTTTTCGCTTTCGGAGTGGATGTGTTTATTGCCCAATGAATGGACGGCGGAGGGCGTGCCCTTGGTAGGTCTCTACGGCATGGGGTTACAAGGTTGGGATGCCTCTTTCCACTTTGGTAGCGATTTTCCACATTATACCCCCACCTTACATACGCCCGGCGTCTACAACGTGGAGTCGCCCCTGCAACTGGCACTATACCCGGCCGTTGCCCGAATGGTATACCGGAACGATATTAAGGAGGGAAAAACCATTGCGGAAAGAAGGGTTCACCTACCGAGTTTGCGGAAAGGCAAGCTAGGGTTCTATGAAAAAATAGAACAAGGGTACGACGACAAATTTATTTCCGGTGATGTGCCCGCAGAATTGTTGGCCGCAGGAAAGGTAGCAGTAGCCTTTTCGGATCGCTATGAGGATCTGGTAGTGAACGAAGTGACAGAAATGTGGGATAAAAAAGCCAAATGGATCAGATCCAGTACCGGACAACTCTATTGGGATTATTCCGAGAAGGGATACGTGACGGCCAATACGCCATACTCTAAAACACTGATCGGATTTGCCAAAGATAAGCGCATTGATCTAGGCCAAGTTTCCCTGAAAACCAACAATGAGTTTGCCATCATTTCCGTGTCCTCTCTCGAAAAGGATGGAGATCTGAAAACGGCGGAAAGAATATTGATCACTACGATGGCCAGGGCCATTAACACGGGCATGACCTATAATGACAACCGTAACGAGGTCATTCGGGTGGGAACGGCTCCTATCTTATTGGAGCCCGTAGAGGTGGCCATTACTTTCGCCGAAAAGATAAAGGGGAAAGTGCACATTCTGGACCATGTCGGCAAAAAGACCGGACAACTTTTGGAGCCTGCCGGAAACACCCTGAGTATTAAAGGAAGCGATACCCAAGCGATTTATTACTTGATGGAGATCGAACGCTGAACGATATCAAGACGGCCATTGCCAATGGCATGTTTTAACAACAGCGAATTTCGGACGATTTCCTTGAAAATAAATGACTTTTCTCTAATCTTTTTTGCTTGTGAGATTGGATACCTTAGTAGCAGGACCGATCTGCTTATTCCCATTGTAATTCTTCATTGACGAGACAAAATCACATCGGGGTGTTAACTCCCAAAGCTTAAATTTTTACTAAGCGACAAACGGCGATAAAAAGCAACACTGAAATACCCCGTGTAAGGATGTCTGTAAAATTAACTTTTATGACAACACCATCACATCAATTCCTGGACAAGTTAGGACTGAAAAGTGCGAATTCGAAACCTGAATCTACCGGAAAAGGGCGTAGAGACTTCATTAAGAATGCCTGTTTTGGCGGACTGACCCTTGGCGCCATGATGAATGCTCCGCTGGAAGATGTTCTGGCCCACAGCACCCAGAACGTCAACCGGGCTTCTTCGCCCAGCGATCTCAAAATTACGGACGTACGTTATGCCGTCGTCATGCGGGGGAAGGGCCGTTGCCCCATCATTCGGATTGATACCAACCAGGGTATTTACGGATTGGGCGAGGTTCGGGACGGCGCTACCTGGCGTTATGCGCTCTTCCTCAAGAGTAGAATTCTGGGCATGAATCCCTGCAATGTAGAAATGATCTTCAAAAGGATCAAACAATTCGGGTTTCACGGCCGTCAGGCCGGGGGCGTCTGTGGCGTTGAAATGGCGCTGTGGGATCTCGCCGGCAAGGCTTACGGAGTACCGGCCTACCAATTATTGGGCGGGAAGTATCGCTCCAAAGTACGCTTATACGCCGATACACCAAGGGCCAATAGTCCGGAGGAATTCGCTGCGAAAATGAAAGACCGGGTGGAGAACAAAGGATACACCTTCTTAAAAATGGACTTTGGCATCGGTTCTCTAAAGGGGATCCCCGGCACTTTGGTAAATGCTGATTTCTGGGATGTGGGTAAGCAGTGGGATGCCCATCCGCTGAGTTATGGAGATACCGAGCATGCATTTACCCAGATCCAGATCACGGACAAGGGTTTGAACATTCTCGCAGAATACGTCGCGGCCGTAAGGGAAGCGGTTGGTTATGACATTCCGCTGGCTTCCGATCACTACGGACATTTTGATCTAAACAATGCCATCCGATTGGGTAGAGCAGTTGAACCCTACCGGCTAGCCTGGCTGGAAGATATGATACCTTGGAAATACACCGATCAATGGAAAGAAATTACCCAAGCTATTGAAACGCCGACCCTCACCGGAGAAGACATTTATCTCAAGGAGGAATTTATCAAACTTATCGACAATCGTGCAGTAGACATCGTTCATCCAGATCTCGCCAGTTCCGGTGGCCTTCTGGAAACAAAAAAGATCGGCGATTATGCAGAAGAACGTGGCATCGCCATGGCCATGCATTTTGCGGGAACACCGATCTCCTTCATGGCCAACGTGCATTGTGCTGCTGCTACCCAAAACTTCATTGCCCTCGAGCACCACTCCGTCGACCTGGATTATTGGGAAGACCTTGTCATCACCGATACTCCACTGATCGAAAAGGGCTTTGCCAACGTTTTGGAAAAGCCCGGTCTTGGCGTCGATCTGAATGAGGAAGTCGTTCGACAACACCTGGATCCTGAAGACCAAAGCTATTTTCGCGCAACTAAAGAATGGGACGTGGTGCGGTCCTGGGATCGATTATGGAGTTAGTGAGCCAATCGAGAATGAAGTAAATCGAAACATTATCCTTACATTTACTCAGAACAAAACGGGGAATCCCCTACCATTTTTAAGATAGCTATGTTTCGATGACAAAGAGAATGCGATTTGCGGTCTTCGGCACCGGTTTTTGGAGCAATTTTCAAATTCCGGGATGGCTGGAGTCTTCGGAAGTGGAATTGGCAGCACTGTGTGATCGTTCGCTTTCTAAAGCCAAAGCAGTTGGTGGAAAATATGGAGTAGAGCGTATTTACAACGATCCTGCGACATTGTTGGACAATGAAGAACTCGACTTCATCGACATCATCACGGACGTCGATAACCATCGTGAGCTTTGTGAGATGGCAGCGGCAAAGCAGTTGGACGTGGTCTGTCAAAAGCCACTGGCTCCCTCTCTGGAAGATGCCCGGGAAATGATAGAAGTTTGTACCCAACAAGGGGTGCAGTTGTTCGTCAACGAAAACTTTCGCTGGCAGGCCCCATTGCGAAGAGTAAAAGAATTGATCGTACAAGGAGCGATCGGGCCGATATTCAAGGGGCGGGTTACTTTCTGTTCGGCTTTTCCCGTTTTTGACAATCAACCCTTTTTGCGCGAACTGGACCGGTTTATCCTGACCGATGTTGGTTCCCATGTACTGGATGTCTGCCGATTCCTTTTCGGAGAGGCCGAAACACTGTTTTGTCTAACCCGGAGGGTCAATCCGGGCATAAAAGGGGAAGATGTGGCTAATGTGCTGATGCACATGAAAAACGGCATTCATTGTTATGTGGAAATGTCGTACGCTAGTCTTTTAGAACGGGAAGTTTTTCCCAATACTTTATTGTTGATCGAAGGAGAAAATGGTTCGATTCAATTGGCGGCCAATAATGAAATTCGGATTACTACCAGGGCCGGTACCCGATGTGAGACGGTAGCGTTAAAGCATTACGATTGGGCAGATCCGGAATACGCCCTCGTTCACAGCAGCATTGTTGATACCCAGCGGAATATTTTGGAAGGCCTGAAAGGGGGGAAGGCAGAAACGACCGGCCGCGATAATTACGAAACGGTAAAGCTGGTTTGGGCGGCGTACCGAAGTGCCGAGCAAGGGCAATTGATTCAACTCGATAATTTTGAATAACCACCATTATGGGCAGAAACCTAAAAGCAACCTATCTGATAGAAACCTCTTATAATCCGGAGGACGCTGCTCAAATCATGGCCGGAGAGCAGTCGAGCGGTACCTTTCTCCGCATTCCCGGAGAAACGGACGAACTCAAAGCGCGGCATGCTGCCAAAGTCACGCGTGTCGAGCCAGTCGGAGAAGTTGCACGTCCTACCCTGAAGGGATCCCGACAAATGGAAGGAAGACCCATTCAAAGGGCTCTGGTGGAATTGAACTGGCCATATGAAAATGTTGGTAGTAACCTCTCTAATCTTTGTGCTACCGTAGCCGGTAACCTGTTTGAACTAGGCCCTTTTTCAGGTTTGAAACTGCTGGATGTGGATATTCCAGAGGAGTTTACGAAACAGTATAAGGGGCCGCAGTTTGGGATTGACGGAACCCGATCGCTATCGAGTGTATTTGGCCGCCCGATCATTGGGACGATCATCAAACCATCGGTAGGCCTGTCGCCAGTCGATACGGCAGCCAATGTTAAAACCTTTATCGAAGCCGGATTGGACTTTATTAAAGACGATGAACTGATGGGAGATTCTCCCCACTCTCCTTTCGAAGAACGGGTAGACAAAGTCATGATAGAGATCAACCGCTTTGCCGATCGAACGGGGAAAAAGCCAATGTTCGCCTTTAATATCAGTGGAGATGTCGATGACATGCTGAGAAGACACGACTATGTGCTGGAACAGGGTGGTACTTGCATTATGCTCAGCCTTAATTGGGTAGGTATCGCAGGTGCCGTCAAAGTAAGGAAGCATGCTCAATTGCCGATTCACGGTCACCGAAACGGATGGGGAATGTTTACCCGAAGCGAAGTGCTGGGAATGGCATTCATGGCCTATCAAAAGATCTGGCGCATGGCAGGGGTCGACCATCTCCATACCAACGGCATAAGAAATAAGTTTTGCGAATCCGACGAGTCCGTCATTGAAGCCGTAAAGGCTTGTTTGACCCCCATGCACAACGGTTACCAAGTGATGCCGGTGCTCTCTTCCGGACAGTGGGCCGGACAAGCGGTGGATACCTACCAAGCGGTGGGGAGCACAGACCTGATGTACGTTTGCGGTGGTGGCATTGTGGCCCATCCGGGGGGCATCGCGGCCGGTGTTAAAAGCATTCAACAAGCCTGGGAAGCAGCTTTGCAGGGAAAAACGCTCGAAGCCTATGCGGCTGATCACCATGAATTAAAACAAGCTTTGTCATTCTATGGGTAATGGTGCTTTTCATAACGATATTTTCCTGAGTTATTACGGAGACGACTTTACCGGGTCGACGGACGTCATGGAATCCCTTGCGCTCAACGGAATTCCAACCGCGCTTTTTTTGGAACCGCCCACGAGGCAAGAGGTCGAGCGTTTTCAATTGAAGGTAGGAGTTGGAGCCAGAGAGGGGGATTTCAAACTTAGAGCTTTTGGCGTAGCCGGTTTGGCCAGAAGTTGGAATCCCGCCAGAATGGAAGCAGAATTGCCGGCGATCTTCGAAAAGATCAGTCGTGTACCTGCCGATTTTTTTCAATACAAGGTTTGTTCTA
>JANQRV010000412.1 GCA_028284395.1 Saprospiraceae bacterium | reverse complement strand
CTCCGAAGTGCTTTGAATTTCTTTCAAACCCAGAGATTCAACGGTGAGAGAGAGTTCCTGTTTTAATTTGGAATACTCCGAAACCACCTCTACCTCTCCTAGGGTGACACCCGGCTCCATTCTGATCTCGATTTGCTGGCTCACATCTTCAACTTCGTATATCAGGTCTTTGTAGCCAGTATAAGATATGGCAATTTGAAATGGCGTGGATGGACAATTGTCCAATTCAAAATTTCCTTCTAAATCGGTGACACCCCCAACATCCTCATTTACGATTTGAAGTGTCGCACCAATCAGTGGTTCCTCATTTTCAGCGTCCAGTAATTTTCCGGTAAGTTTCTGTGCTAAAAGTTTGGGTAAAGTGCATAAATACAAACAAATGAGCAAGCTAGTTATGGTCAACAACTTGTTCTCAGACATGGCTTAAGTTTTGCTTTGAAAACCTAATATCGTCACTTTTTACCAGAAAATAATTTTTCCCTTACCAAATTTAGGTAACTGCTACCGATTGGAATTGCCGCCTTGCCAATGATCAGCTCTTTATCAATCAATGATTCTACCTTGTCCATCCGGACGATGTAGGATTTATGAACACGAATAAATTGATCGGTCGGCAAGCTTAGCTCCAGAGACTTCAAAGATTCCAATACCACGATCCGCTTTCCCGTCGTATGGTAAGCAACGTATTCTTTCATTCCTTCGATGTAACAGATGTCGGCAAGAGCTACCTTATGGAGGTCATAGCCAGACTTCAAAGTAAGAACCGCTGGGGGCGGCGCTATTTCAGTAAGTTTCCTCTGTGCCTTCTGGACCGCCTTTAAAAAACGATCAAATCGGATCGGTTTCAAAAGATAGTCTAGCGCCTCCAATTCGTAGCTTTCCATGGCATACTCTGAATAGGCAGTCGTAAAAATAACTTGCGGCGGGTTCGAAAGCGTAGCCATCAAATCTGTCCCCTTCATTTCTGGCATTTGGATGTCGAGAAACAAAAGATCCACCTCCCTGGTTGCCATCCAATTAATGGCCGTGATAGGGTCGCTACATTGACCCACCATTTCCAGGTAATCGAGACGTTCAATATACTTGCTGATCAAAGTCCGAGCCAAGTCCTCGTCATCAACGACTAGACATTTAATTTTCTGCATGCATCTCAAGTTTTAGCTCCACATCAAAGCGATCTGCTTTGTTGGAAACCGCTAGTTGGTGTCTACCGGGAAATAACAAATCTAGGCGTCTCCTCACATTCTGAAGACCAATTCCTCCAACTGCATCCTTCGATTTTTGGTCGGGCATAACACTATTGCTAACGCGAAAACACAGTTCATTCTTTCCCGTCTGCAGATCGATATCCAACCAACCATCCCTATGCTCAATATAACTGTGCTTGAGCGCATTTTCGACAAAGGGCATCAACAGCATCGGAGGAATTTCATGATGACCATTCACTTGTTCAAGATCGACCTTTATGTTGAGGCCATCCTCCTTTTTGAGCTGATATAAGGATAGATAATCTTCAATATACCTGATTTCTTTCTCTAAGGGCACCGTGTCCTTATCGCAATCATAGAGAACATACCGAAGTAGATCCGACAACCGGCCAATATTTTCCGGAGTCTTTTCCGATCCGATCAATGACAAAGTGTAAATGTTATTCAGAGCATTGAATAGAAAGTGAGGATTGATCTGAGATTTTAATAACTGCAATTCTGTTTGCATATTTTCCTTAGCCAAACGTAAGAATTCTCGTTCTCTTGACTCGGATCGGATGTATAGTTCGATTACCAACGAAAAGACAAATGCCAGAGATAAAGAAAGGAAAACCATCAATAGGTCGCCGAACGGATTCGGAGGCCCTCCTCTCCCTCTCATCCGGCCGGGCCTCATTCCCGGCAAGTCCAACCATTCCCACATGGGAAGCACACTAAATGAAAGAGCGGTCACTAAAATCAAGCCGTTTAAACAATAAATCCATTTCTTGCCGGGAAAGAATTTGGGAAACAACCAATAAACGTTCGTAAAAACAAGCAGGATCTGCAGGAACCAAATGGGAATATGACGACCCCAGGGACCCATTCTAACTTCCGGTCTGGCCACAATCAAAACGGTCAATGATTGAATAGCCAACCAGAAAAAAGCTTGCACTAAGATTCGCCGCCACTTATCATTTGGCATACCAGAGGAGTAAATTAGACTGAATTTGCATTACGTCACAAATATCGGACTTATCCCCCATATTCTAATTGAAAGTTTGAAACCCTATGTTGAAGGAAAAACCGGTTTCATTGAACGCTCCAACAGCAGATCCATTTTTTGACCAAATTGTAATTGTATTCATTGTATGCAGCTCGACAATTTAATTTGACCATTCAACAAAAACGCAAAAATACCATCATGAAAAATCTAATCTTCGTCCTCTGTACAATCTTTACCGCCAACGTTTTTGGGCACAGTGCCAATGAAACGGCCTATGTCTTACAAAAAGAAGGTCAGCATTGGATCCTTAATATTCATTTTACACCAGTCAGTGCTATGACCATTCTTGAGGAACGCATTCCAACTCTTCAAAACAGTTCGGTCATCAATCTTGTCAAATACCACCAAGAGCTGGCAGATTATTTTTCCGAAACAATCACAATTATTTTGGGCAACCAAAAAGCAGATCTATCCCTAATGGATGCTAATCTCAAGAATCACGACAGTATACTCCGATTGAAAATAGAAAATAGCCCCGTTTCATTCACTGAATACGACATTACGATCAATAGCATGACCGAACTTTACAACCGGCCGCGTAACCTTTTACAAATCGTTTTGCCGGATGGTGCTTGGGAATGCAATTTAACGGAGAAAAACCGTCGCTGTGCTTCGGCTACCGTGGCAAAAGCCACCAATCCGCCAGTCACACAAGGTTTCTTTGATTTCATCAGCATTCTCATAATCTTGATCGCGGGGATTGCTCTGGGAGGTATTTTTGCCTGGAGGAGCCAGTCGAAGCTCAAGGCCAATCCTTCTGAGTTATTCTACCTTCACCCCAGAACAAAGTAATTGGCAATGACAATAGATCAATAAAACATCTACACACATGAATGAAACTCCCCTTAAAGTTATAATGATCGGTGCCTCAATGTTTGCACTTGCCACTTGTACTTCTACCAATCTCAATCCGGATCCCTTCCTCCCGGCCAACGTTCAATCCACCTTTTCGGTGAGCAGTGGAATCTCCTGCTCAGATTCTATTTCTTTAGAGCACCAGGTAATCATCAATACTAATACAGAACAGAACCAAAGACTGATTTATTCCAATGCCATTCCCGATCATCGTGTTGGTGCCTTCCCCAACTGGGGAAACCCAAATCGGATTAGATCGCAGAAGAAAAGTTGGGCTGTCCCACTTCAACCGAAAAGTGCTCCGCGGGTCACCTCCGTTTATGAAAATCTATTAGGTTACGGCTTGCCTGCCTATCAATTTGGGGTAGCGATCAACGGGATAAAGATGGACCCCTCCGCAATGGAATTCTTCCAAAGTCCCAGAACCGGTCAGAGAAATTTTGAATGGTCGAAGGAAGCACTGAGCACCAATGTGAATTTGGGAGATGACTGCAGCAACGCTCACGTCCAACCTAACGGAGAATATCATTATCATGGGACCCCATGGGGGATTGTAGAAAAAGCGGATGGTCAGTCGATGTTCCTGACAGGTTGGGCTGCGGATGGCTTCCCTATTTATTACAAATGGGGGCATGAAGTTGCCGATGACCCGGACAGCGATATGGCAATTCTAAGACCCAGTTATCAGTTGCGCAAAGGCATTCGTCCCGGCGATGGCAATAAGGCTCCCGATGGGTATTATGATGGCACTTACGTCCGGGATTTCGAATACATAGCAGGCCTGGGGGATCTAGATGAGTGCAATGGCCGCTTCGGAGTAACACCCGAATTTCCAATGGGAACTTACTACTACATCATTACCGATGAATTTCCTTCCATACCTCGGTGCTTTAAAGGAAATCCAAGTAAAGATTTCAAACTAGGTCGACGGGGAGGTTTGGGGCCGCCTGCTCCCTCACGTCGTAGACCGCCTCCCACTGAATTGATCCGCATGATGGATCGGAACGGAGATCAACAAATCTCTCAATCGGAAGCAAGAGGCCCTTTAAGAGCAAGATTCTCAGATCACGATAAAAACAAAGACGGGCAACTGGATCTATCTGAAATAGAACAAGGAAGGCCTCCATCGAACTAGAGCGGTTGACTGCCACATTCATTTTTTGTAACTTCATTAAAGTTCAGACTCAGTTACCATGAATGTTCTTCGTTTTCAATCGATCCAATTCTACTGTTCCCTTTGGATGACCCTATTCGCAACGGTCTGGGGGATGTTCTTTTTTGATTTCCTCAACTCAAATAGCATTACGGCATTCTTGAATATGATCATTTTGATCTTTGGCGGGATGTTGCTTCTAAAACCATCATTGCTTACTCTGGAAGGCGAGTTACGAGAACCCGCCAAGAGTATTTTTGCCTTTTCCTTTTTCGTGGATTGTTTTCTGACATTACTCTTGATTTACGAGTCAGGATACATTGCACCCTAGCCTGTCTTGCTCCTTGATGAGTAAACCCCACTTCTTTTTGAGTCTTTGACCAAAACCAATATCTACACTTACAATTTGCTCGCTTTTATCCCCTGAATCAAGAAAAGGGGGCGTCCAATCAAATGGAGTTTTACATTGATTTGAAATTCGACATTTTTGTGCGGACAGTCAAATCCAAGCATATCTTTAACCCTAATCAAAATGAAATCAGTACAAATCAAAACCCAAATTAAGTCGCTTTTCTATACCGTCCTAGTAATTCTACTGGTAGCGGGGTGCTCCAGTTCAGATCGGCCAAAAGATGGGGCAAGCGACGCCACTTTTGTTAGTCAGCACCTGGAAGCCGAAGAAGAACCTCAGTACATGATCGGTGAAACCGCTCCCAATTTTAGTCTTATCGACCTGAACGGTAATACGACCAGTCTGGAGGCTCTCCAGGGCAAATTGGTTGTGATCCACTTTGCGACGACATGGTGTCCATTTTGTAACGCTGAAGCACCAACACTCGAAAAAATCTACCAGCAGTATCAGTCCCAAGGAGTTGAGGTGCTCATCATCGACGTTAAAGAATCTCCAAAATTAGTGCGACGAAAACTGCAAGATCGCTTCAATTTCACATTTCCAGTACTGCTGGATCCCGAAGGCGAAGTTGCTGCAAGCTATGCCCCGGAAGGAGTATTGCCGGACCTTACCCGAGATGAGGTCGTATTGGCCTCCAATCTTCTGATCGACCGTTCTGGCAAAATCCAGTTTTATTCATTATTGAACTCGCAAGATTTTGACTCCAAACTGATCGCACTTAAAGCTCGCTTAAATGAATTGCTTTAAGCTCCTACTCTTATTTCTTCTGATTTCTCCGGCAGCTTTGGGGCAGTCTACTTTTGTGTCCTTTCTGCCGGAAAAATCAATCTGGCAGCGATGCGGAAATACCGTGGATCTAGAGCTGTATTTCGAAATTGCAACTGGTTATCACATACAAGGACACGAGCCGAACAATGACAACTTCATTCCCACTACCTTAATTCTTGATCCCCTACTATCCGAAACGATTTGTCAAATCGATTTTCCGACCCCAAAAGAATTACTATTAGATCAAACCGGATCGGTAAAGGTCTACAGTGAAATACTGACCATCAATTTACAGTTGGAGGTTCCATCTACCCAAACTTGGTTACGCTCATCAGGTCTTAAAGGAGAGCTCCATTACCAGGCCTGCGATGCGAGAAAATGTTTCTTTCCCAGGACATTAGACTTTGAAATACCAACGCCACCTTTTAGCTTGAAGGGCCAAAGTTAAGCTTAGGTATTTGATCAAATGCGAAATTATAAGATCCCTCACTGAACTAAAATGGAATGTCCTCTTCCTCACTGTTCATCCGAGAAGGTCTTGTTATAATATTGGTATACGGGTCATTGGGATTATCTTCTACCTGGAAGGTACCAAAATCAGTATCGTCCAAATCAGAAAAGCGGGCAAATTGGTCGGTAAATTTGAGTTTGACCGTTTTTAGTGCTCCGTTACGGTGTTTGGCGATGATGACCTCTGCAACCCCTTTAAGTGACTGCCCTTCTTCATCTTCCAAAATGTCGTAGTATTCCGGTCGATAGATAAATGATACAATATCCGCATCTTGTTCGATTGCTCCACTCTCCCGTAAATCCGACAATTGGGGACGTTTGGTCCCTCCCCGGGTTTCTACCGCGCGACTGAGCTGGGACAGTGCAATAACCGGTACATCTAATTCTTTGGCCAGCCCCTTTAATGCCCGGGAAATCGAACTAATTTCTTGTTCCCGATTACCTTTAGAATTCTCTTTGCCACCACTCATCAATTGAAGATAATCGATAATAATCATATCAATGTTGTGCTGCATTTTCATGCGGCGACACTTTGCACGCAACTCAAAGACATTGATACCGGGTGTATCGTCGATGTAGATAGGTATCTCACTCAATCGCTCTATCGAGGTCAGCAATTGTTGATGCTCGTACTCCTCCAACTGACCGTTACGCATCTTGCTTCCAGAAATCTCCGCATCCTGAGAAATAACCCTGGTAGCTAGCTGCACACTTGACATTTCTAACGAGAAGAATGCTACGGCCTTACCAAAATTATAAGCAGCATTCTTTGCCAAAGATAAAGTGAATGCCGTTTTTCCCATACCAGGACGGGCCGCAACAATAATGAGATCCGATCGCTGGAAGCCGGAAGTAAGGCGGTCCAATTCCGTAAATCCGGTTGGAATGCCCGTCAGACCATCTTCTCTGGATTTCAACTCTTCCATTTGCTTGAGTAGCTTGTTGGAAAGAGCAGCCATACTTTGATAACCCCGGCTCATATTTTGTTGAGCAATGGAAAAAAGCCCTTGCTCCGCATCATCCAGCAACTGAAAGACATCCGTGGTGTCTTCGTAAGCATCTCGGATAATCTTAGTCGAAACTCTGATCAGCTCCCTTTGAATAAACTTTTGTGCAATGATCCGCGCGTGGAATTCAATATTGGCGGCAGAGGCGACTCGATTCGTAAGTTCGGACAGATACGCAGGGCCCCCGGCAGTCTGCAAGTCCCCCCCTTTCTTCAGCTCTTCCATCACCGTCAAAAGATCGATGGGTTGCGAACGCTCAAAAAGCCTCATCATCGCTTTGTAGATCAGTTGGTGGGCATCTACATAAAAGCTCTCCGGCCTTAAGATATCCAATACCACTGTGAGCGCATCTTTGTCTAACATCAAAGCACCGAGTACAGCTTCTTCCAGTTGCAAAGCCTGAGGCTGTACCTTGCCAAATACATAATTGGACAAATCCTCATTGCGTTGCTTGTTATAGTTTCTTTTTTGTGTAATCTTTGATAAAGTATCCTTTGGATTTGACATCGGTACGAAGGTTTTGAAATCTGACGGGAGGCAAATGTAATAGAAAACAAGCGGTGAAAAAATCGAGGTATTTTCCACAAATGTGGATAGGGTTGAAAAAAATGTGGATAACCCGGGCCCCGTTTTAAATTATCTTTAATTCAGCGTTAAATAAAAGTTTTTACGCAACCTAATGGATCGTTGAAACCTGTACTTCTCCCGAAAAGTCAGACCAACACAATATATGTTCTTAATCCAGTAAAATCAAACAAAACATTTATTTTTGTGGATAATAAATTAGATTTTTTTTAGGCGTGAACGCATGAAAATAAAACCACTTCTTTTATACAGCATTTTTATTGCCGGCTTAGCAGTTTTGCTCAAATGGCTGGAATATCGCTTCTGGATTCGGGGACACATGACCGAGATATACATCGGTTGCATTGCCGCTCTTTTTCTTGGATTAGGTGTTTGGATGGGGATGCGCTGGACCGCCAAGAGGCCCACTGATGTTTCAAGCCCGAAAATACCTGCCCAACAATTGGACAGCGTTGGCCTAAGCAAGAGAGAACAGGAAGTATTGGTACTGTTAGCCCGGGGATACTCCAATCAGGAAATTGCCGATGAATTGTTTGTTTCGTTAAGCACGGTAAAATCTCACGTTTCGAATCTTTTCAGTAAGCTCGACGTCAAAAGACGTACACAAGCGATGCAAAAAGCCAAGGAATTGGGAATCATATGAGCTAAAAACACTCGTACTTTAGTATGAATTCTCCAAAACCCTACTTAAGTATGAAATATTTTTGTTGAATTTCTTCCTATTTGTGATTGTTTATTCCATTCACCAAAAATCAAAAGACTATGCAAAGCCCAGTTGTTCGCTATGGACTGTTAGGAGGAATCATCATTTTCGCATTGATGTTAGGAGGAATCCTTCTGCAGGGAAGCGAACCCAATTTTGAATATGGCCAACTGACCGGATACCTCACCATGTTGTTGGCCTTATCTACGATTTTCTTTGGAATGAGAAATTATCGCGACCAGCACCTGGATGGACGAATGAGTTTTGGCCAGGGCTTTAAAACGGGCATCCTTATTGCACTGATCGTCTCCGCTTTCTATGTTGTTGGCTGGCTCATTATTTCCAATACCATTGCCACCGATTTTGGTGAACAATACCTTAACTACTATGTACAAGAGTTGAAAGAAAGCGGCCTAAGCGATACCGAAATGCAACAAAAGATAGACGCCGCCAAAAAATCAATGGAGTTGTATGAAAACAATCTCCCCTATAAAATAGGAATTACGTTTTTAGAAATCTTCCCGGTAGATTTGCTGGTAACACTGGTGAGTTCGCTGATTCTGAAAAAGAAATAGCCCGGCGTAAAGTCAGGCGCCTATTTCCTCAATGATGCCCTCGACAAAATACATTTTCATGGGCACACGCTCCATTTCTGTGAAAATACCGTGTTGATTGAAATGAAAGTCTGATTTGATCAACTCATAGGTAGTTTCGGAGATGTTCACTTTACCGACTTCGCCGTTGGTTTCCATCCGTGAAGCAATATTTACTGTATTCCCCCAAATATCGTATACGAATTTCTTGATGCCCACAATTCCTGCTACGATCGGCCCCGTGTGGATTCCGATCCGCGCTTCGAAATAAGGAGTATTTGAAGCTTTTTTTGTAATGGCCGTCTCTTGCAAGAACTTCTGGATTTCTAGTGCGGCCTGAATGATGCGCTTCGCATCCTTCGGGCCACCTCCAGCAATACCGCCCACACATAAATAGGCATCGCCAATCGTTTTAATTTTCTCCAAATCGTATTTCTCTACGATCTTATCAAAGGCCCGAAAGCACTCATCAATCTCTGCTACCAGTTCTTCCGGTTCCATCTTTTCAGAAATCTTTGTAAAACTCTTAAAATCCGAAAACATGACCGTAACTGATTCGTGTCTTTTGGCCTTTGCCACACCGGTCCTTTTGAGCTCATCGGCAATCTCGGCGGGCAATATATTGAGCAACAGTTCTTCGGATTTGTGTTTCTCCTTTTCTAGCTCCTCCGTCCTTAACTTAACCTGCTGCTCAAGTTCTATTTCCCGCTTCTCAATAAGGTAAATCCGATAGCGCATAAAACACCAAACACCACCGGTAATCAGGCCGGCACAAAGAGTCCAGAACCACCAGGTATAATAGAAGGCCTCTTTCATGCGAATTTGGAGGGTGATCTCTTCTTTGTTCCAATCTTTTCCAACAGCTCGGCCTCGTACGCGAAAAGTATAGTTACCCGGCGGAATGTTGTTATAACGTGCTGTATTGATCGACGAAGGCTCTGACCAATCTTTTTCATAACCGTCCAGGAAGTAGGTAAATTGATTACCCATCAATTGGTAATTTGCCAATGCAAAATTGATGGTGAATATTTTATCGTTGTGCGTCAAATTTATCTTCTCGCCCGATCGAATTCCGGAGCTTCTGAGGTAGAGACTATCGTTACTATCATCAAACTTTGAAAAACTAGTAAAAATCGGCCGCCCTTCATTTTGTTCTACCCGGCGATTCAGATAGCGCAAGCCCGGGTGGAAAGCATTGACACCATTTAAACCGCCAAAATACATCCGTCCATCCCTGGATTTATAAAAGGAAATGCGATTGAATTCATTGGAAGAAAGTCCATCTTGTTCAAAAAAATTAGTAGTCGTCTCTTGCCAAACACTGATTCGTGATAAGCCGTGATCGGTACTTACCCACATGCTGGTATCTCCCTCAGATAACAGACCATTGATAAAATTATTGGGAAGCCCATTTTCGGTAGTATAGACCTGCAACGAATTAGTCGCCAAGTCGATCTTATGAAGTCCCAAACCTGTCGAAAGCCATAAATACCCGAAATCATCTTCATATACGGCATTCACCTGGTTGTGAAGTAGTTTAACGGGACTGCTCTCACCACTGTGATAATGATCGATTCGTCCTTGGGACTTGTCAATCTGAAAAACGCCATTTCCAAGCGTCGCCACGTAGATGTAATTGCCGGTTTTCCCTTGATAAAGATGAGAAATTATGCCATCAAGACTATCCCAACGCCCCATTCCGTCTTCATAAGGGATCAGGACCTCGGTTCTCGGATTGTATTTGTAAAGAAGTTCCTGGAAGCCAAACCAGATTTCTTCATCGTTGTCCAGCATTACTGCGCCCCGATCTTCGATTGGCTTGTAGATCAAGGTATCTACTACCAGCGTCTCGAGATCGATCCGACGACCATTGCCCGTCCATAAAGCATTGTCGTAATGAATTAGACCAAAGGGGTAATTAAAATAGTCGTTGGACGGAAACAGGAGTCGGAGGCCATTGTTCTCGGGGTTTAGGACATGAATAGAATTGTAATACGAAATATAGATATTACCCTCATCATCTTCGGCCAGTCCCCGTGTACTACAGTATACATTGCTGCAGTACTCACTACCCCCATCCAGATAGTTCGTAAATAAATCCTGTGATTGAGAGAGTTTGACCAATCCAAAATCGGTAGCAATCCAGATCACCCCAGTATTATCGCAAAATATTTGCCGGTAATAACACGTATTCTTAATCGCCTGATTGACCAGGGTATCATAATCCGTCACCTGTTTGGTTAGTGTACTGAAAAACCACAGATTCCCGCGTCCTCCGACCCAAATATCCCCATCTTCCTCGATCAGAAAAGATTCCATTAAACCCTTTCCCTGAATAGACTCACTCATCTCGTGTCTTCTTACTTCTCGGTCATCGGGATCATAAGAAAATACTTCTCCATCCATCAGCAATACCCAAACGGTGTTCCCCACAGTTTGGAGCTGTACAATCCGGCCGGGGGTTTTACTTTTTGAATAAGGAGCAAAATCGATTTTTTCGACAATCTGCTTTTCTTCGTCAATACGCCAAAGCTCTTCTTCAAAGGCACCAACGAAATAAGATTGTTGGCATTGGGTGATTGGTCGCTTGATGTAGTTGCCAGCTACCTCGAAAAGCGTCTGTACAGAGAAGTCTTCCTCAATATTCTGTACAAAATTATTCGCTGACTTTTCATCATAAGTAGCTGCCCATATTGTTCCATTCAGATCCAGAAAAAGACTGTGTGGCACCCAGCTCTCTCTTCTAACGATATTGCCTTTCTTGATCTGAAGCGAATAAGTTTCATTTGTGGTGGGATTAAGCGAAGTGATGTAGTCTGGATTAGATAGCCAAATATTATTGTGATCATCGATCAACATATCGGATATCACATCGTTTGGAATCCGGTGGTCCTTATTCCGGCTGTTGTATTGTAAGAATTCATAACCGTCGAAACGGTTCAGCCCATTAATTGTTGCCACCCAGATGAAACCACTCGTATCCTGTTGCACCTTGAATACATTTCGGTGACTGAGACCTTGATCAAAACCGTAGACTTTTATTTGTGTATCACTGAACTGTCCATAGGAAAATTTACACAAGAAGCATAATTGTAATATTAACCCGTATTTCCACATAAAATGATATAGAAAAAATTCTACTACAAAGTAAGTAAAATTGACGGGTTCACAAATTATCCTTCTCAATAATCATTGCAGCAGCAATGCGGGCGGCCAATGCTGCATTATTCAAAATCAGCTGGATATTGGCTTCCAGGCTTTTACCACCAGTCAGCTCCACAATTCTGCCTAGCAAAAATGGTGTTATATCCTTCCCCTTTATCCCCTTTAAACCGGCTTCCTCTACAGCTTGCTCAATAGCGGGATTGATGGCCTCATAAGCCATCGCTGCCCTCTTTGGGATCGGGTTCGCAATCAATACTCCTCCCTCTAATTTCATTTGCCATTTCGTCAGCAAGTACGCAGCAATCTCCGATGGAGTATTCAATCTACAATCTACTTTTTGACCACTCTCCCGACTGTAAAAGGATGGGAATTCATCACATTTATAGCCAATCACAGGAACACCCATTGTCTCGAGATATTCAAGAGTTAGCGGTATATCAAGAATGGCTTTTGCTCCCGCACTAACTACTGCTACATTGGTCCTTCCAAGTTCCTGCAAATCAGCCGAAATATCCATACTTGCTGTGGCTCCTCGATGTACTCCACCTATACCCCCGGTAGCAAAAATCGATAATCCGGCCATCTCCGCAATGATCATGGTAGCCGCGACTGTAGTGGCACCATTCTTTTTCCGGCTGACGACATATGGCAAATCGCGGCGGCTGGTTTTGAGGACACCCTGCCCTGCTTGTCCCAGTAGCGTTATATCATCGAGGTCCAGACCGACCCTCAAAACTCCCCCAACGATGGCAATCGTCGCGGGAACTGCGCCATTATCGCGTACCGCTTTTTCGACTTTTAGTGCCGTTTCAACATTTTGGGGATAGGGCATGCCATGGGTAATGATGGTCGATTCGAGTGCTATTACTGGTTTCTGATGCCTGAGGGCATGTTGAATTTCCGGTTGTATTCGCAGCATTTTTTTGCAGATCTTTAATGTACGTACTATAAATGGGTGGTGTTTTTTAAAGACGTGAAACAATGCATTCGATCGTAAAAGTCATGTTTTTTGTCTCACCAGTTCCACCACTTTCTTTACCGATTCCTCCGGAGTTTCCCCGCCATTATCAATATAGTTTGCTTCTCCGATCAAAGGGATGAGTTCCAGATACTTCTCATACAGCGAATCAATCACCGTTCTACCGGAAGACCAACATGCTCTACGCTCATCCCTGGCATAAATCACAGCTTTACTGGGCAACAAAACCCAGAACAATAAATCTTCTTTGAATTCTTGCTGAAACCTTGCTATATATTCCCGCCCCAAAATTACGTAGTCAATAATCACAGTATGACCATTTTCAAAATTGATTTTGCTCTTATTGAACAAGAGGTCCTTAATGAACTTCAATTTTTCGGGATGATCCGTAATATCAGCAATTTCCGGAAAGAGCGCATGTTTTATCTCGTCTCCGCTGATACGCAGTCCCCCCAATTGATGAGCGATCATTGTGGTCAATGTCGTTTTCCCAACTCCGCATGGACCGGTTATCACAATTACTTTGGCGTTTGACATTAGAAGTCACAATCTGCCGGCAATGGATCTTCCTTTGCCAAATCAACTGCAAAATCAACTTCTAACGAATCTTCCTTAAAACCCTCTTGAACGGATCCGCTCATCACCTCAATGCCATATCCGGTATTATTCATATGCGCTCTAACGAAAAGCCGATCATCAGCATTGACCGGCACTGGTCCACCGCTGCGCTTAAATGGCTGTTCGTTAACGTGGCTATGTGCCAAAATACGGCGATATTTTAATTGTCCATTTTCATCGATGACTTCCCACCAATCGGCATACTGATCGCAGCCGGTATCAGGACTGCCGATTTCAACATTGAAGGTATATCTACCTTCATTGCCGGAAACAGCTACTGACAATACCGCTGCCAGTTTACTTGGGTCAGGTTTTTCCATATCATCAATTGCTTCAATATCTTCTGGTGCCTTGACTGCCTCAATGCTATTGTTACAACTGAAGAAACAAAAGCAAATAAAGACCAACGGAAATAGAGATTGATAATACATTTTAATTTCTTTAAATGAGTTAATTATTGCACACGACGTCCTTTCCATTCATATTCCTTCCTCAGGTTTGCAATCACGCCAATTAGCACTATATAGAGAACGTGGAAAACCTGGGACACACAAAAATTTACCATGAGATCGCGACGACCAAAAAAACGCGTTGCTTCGGAAAGCAATCGATAATCTGCCAACGTTTTGACGATCAATAGACCAGAAAACAGCCCAACTGCCGGCCAACCCCAGAAAGGAATCAATAGAAAACTTGCAACAATAAAAGTGCACAGTAAAAAAACGACCGCCAAGATGGCCGTAACCTGCTTTTCTCGATAACTATTTGATTTGGTCGCCCAACGGACCCTTTGCCTGATAAAAGATTGGACATCCGGTTTTGCTTTGGTCAATACCAAAGCCTCCTTGGCCTTGATAAAAGAAATGCCCTCCGGATAAGCCTCCACCACCTTTTGCATCAAAAGCATATCATCTCCAGAAGCGATGTGGTCGATTCCTGCAAAGCCATCTACCCTTTCAAAAGCAACTCGAGTATAAGCTAAATTTGCCCCATTGCACATATGCATGAATTGCCCCTGAATTCCTGCCCCGGTTATGATCATCATTCCTAAAAAGTCAAGCGCCTGAAATTTTTCAAACCTATTGGCTTCCTGATAAAAACTTACAGGCCCGGCAATGAAAGCCGCATTGTGTTTTTCCAATTGAAAAGCTAAATAACGTAGCCATTCTCGTGGCGCCATGCAATCTGCATCGATTGTAGCAATAAGCGTTCCTTTCGCCCGGCGAATACCCACTTCGATTGCTTTCTTCTTAAATGCAAGAGCAGGAGGATGGTCCAGCACTTTGGACAATTGAATGAGGTGAAATCTATCCGACCTAAAAGACTGGGTGATGGAGGAGGTTTCGTCGGTCGAATAGTCATCGACTACAATGACTTCATAAAGGTCGGACGGATAGTCTTGTCTTAGAAGAGCATCCAGACAAGACGCAATATTGTGCGCTTCATTGCGAGCAGGAACAATAACAGAAATGAAAGTCTCACCTCTGAAATCTTCTGGCAACACACTGGAAGGAAGCTGCCGCCAATTTGACAAATACAAGCCAATTATCCAAACATAGACAAGAGCTATGATGAGGCTGATAATCATGAAAATTGTCAACCCGGGAATCTCCGTAGATTAATCAATGAGATCTTCGTATTCTGAAGAGCCTGCCCCCTCTTTCCTCACCTCGGGTACTTTCAGTGGCTTGGAATCCATTTCTTCAAAATTAATGAACTCTTCCTTTTCCTTGTTCTCAGCCTGCTTCAATTGTTTTTTAAACATGGCTTTACTAAAAAGAAAAGCAGCAACTACCGGATAAAAGAAGAGGCTTAACAAACCTGCCGCAATTCCCATTAGTGGATTCTTATTGACCAACTGAACAATCCATTTACCGTAATTGAGGATCACCTTATGGTCAATAATCGCCGTTGCGATCAGCAGTACCGGTGCTAGGAAACTGAAGATGTAATAAAGAAACCGTGCCAGGTTTAGGAGACCTATAATGAAGACGGCAAGTACAACCAATCCAATGATAAGATTGATAGGTTTACCATTCACTTTGAATTCATTCTTTCCTTCCATAAGTAATGATTTTGCTCTTCTTTACTAACTATTAAAGTTAAACAATTGTTTCTATCAAAAAAAAGCATTAGACAAGTTAGTAGAATCTTAACGATGAATGGTCGCGGACAACTGACAAACTCCATTTTGGTATTCCCATCATCAAGATTGTAATTTCAAAGTATTACCAGTAATTTTACGGAAAAAACGATCCGATATGGAATTTAAATATATGCTGTTTACCATCTTTTCTCTCTTTTACATGCAATTGTCGGCAATCGATGAAGCCCTGGTCAAAGGGGATGAAATCACCGTTACCTGTACTGTGAACGCATGTGGCGGAACACTTCAATTGTTCGAATTTGACGGAGCGGCATTCCGGCCTCTGCTGGTAGCGAAGGTCAAATCTGATAGTCTTTATACCTTTAATGTTCCCAAATCCGAACCTTCCTTTTACTACATCGGCAATGAGCCAACCAAAGTCAAACCCATCATTTTGGGATCTGAGGAAGAAGTGGTCATAAAGGGACAATGTGGTAAAAGTTTCGAGTTAACCATTGAAGAATCTGTTATCAACAAAGAATACATTAAACTGAAAGCACACATGTCTCGCCTCCGGAATCTACATGGCAAATACGCCCGGGAATTTCGATCCGCTAAAACCAACGAAGACAGAAAGGCCGTAGCAGCCAAAATGAGAGATCTTGATGATCAGAAGTTAGACCTTTTGGAGTCCTTGAAGGAGGAAAACCCTTATTTTGCGAGTATTGTAGCGGTCAATACCTATCTGTCATTTCAAAATAACACTAAGGAATATCCTAACGAAATCCACTATTTTGCCGGTGAGTTTTTCCGCTTTGCGGACCTTTCTGACGAGCATTATAATCGATCTTCCTGGCTGTTCGAAGCTTTAAAGGGTTATGCATATACCTTGACTGCCGCTGCAATGGACAAAGATCGACACATGCGCCACCTGGAAGCAGTGATCGATCAAATCCCGGAAGGCAGTAAGGCCAGAAAATTGGCTATGTCCGGAGCAATTGTAATTTTGAATCAGAAAAATCATCCCAACTTCATTCCCTTGGCCGAAAGATTTATTTCCGAATACAAAGAATTGGATGTCGCGGCAACGACTGATTTGCAAAAGCAGGTGGATCAGATCAAACCCTTTCTTTTGGGAGGACAAGCGCCCAATTTTGTGCAAAAATCGCCGGAAGGGGAAGAGATTAATTTGAGCGATTTTCGAGGAAAAGTTCTTTTGGTAGACTTCTGGGCGAGTTGGTGCGGTCCCTGTCGCAGGGAAAACCCACATGTAGTATCCCTTTATAAAAAATATAGAGATCAGGGGTTTGAAATTCTTGGCGTCAGCCTTGATAACAATAAAGACCGTTGGTTAAAAGCCATTGCTACTGATAAATTGGAGTGGAAGCACGTCAGCGACCTGAAAGGTTGGAAAAATGAGGTCGCAAAAATGTATAACATCACTGCTATTCCGCATACTATTCTACTCGATGAAGAGGGTAAAATTATTGCCCGTAACCTTCGCGGCCACAGCCTCGAACAGAAATTAGAAGAATTGTTTGACTAAGTGGTCCTGAAAGGGGTTAAACTTCTTCGGGAAGCTCGCCCTGTGCGTGTGCCTGTGCCTTGTAGTGCAGTTCGCAACAGTTTTCCTTCGTTAAAACACTGTTGGCCACCCGGTGAATGTCTTCAACTGAGATTTTTTGGTAGTGTTGAACTTCTTGATTGATCAAGTCCGGATCTCCTAATAATTCAAAGAAAGCCAGATTGATGGCCTTGTTCAATACGTTTAGCTCCGAAAAGATTAGGGTACTCTCGATTTTGTTCTTCCATTTTTGTAACTCCAATTCAGGAATCAGCGTGGACTTCAATTTATCCAGTTCTTGCCAAATGGCAGTTTCGGCCTCCTGCAAACTAACATTTTTGGAAGGTTTACCTTCTATTATCAATAGCCCTGGGTCAATATTCCCGGTGATGTAGCAATCGATCTCCACAAAAAGTTTCCGGTCTTTCAACAAACTTTTGAATAAGCGCGAAGATGGTCCATTACACAGAATATCCGATAGAAGGTCCGTGACGTAAAAGTCTTCATGCAATCTGCTGCCGGTATGAAAAGCCAGATAAATGGCATCCATTGGCACATTCGCATGATTAATTCTTTGTTCTAATTTATTTTGAGGTGGCTCCTGTGGCAATTGCCGATCCACAGAAATTCCGCTCGGAATATCCCCAAACCACTTTTGTGCCAGCTCCAGTGCCCGCTCTGTTCCTATGTTTCCTGTAATCGCTAATACCGCATTGTTGGGACTGTAATATTTATTATAGAACGCCCTCATGTCTTCCAAGCGGGCTTCCTCAATATGTTGGGGAACCTTGCCAATCGTTGGCCAGCGATAAGGATGTACCTTATAGGCCATATCTGCTAGATGATGCCAAACATCTCCATACGGAACGTTCAAACAAGTCTCTTTAAACTCCTCTACCACTACTTTTTTCTGAACATCCAGTGTTTTCTCATCAAACTTCAATCCACGCATGCGATCAGACTCTAGCCAAAATGCTGTTTCGATATTTTGAGCAGGTAAAATTTCGTAGTAGTTGGTAATATCGTGATTGGTAAACGCATTGTTCTCGCCACCTGCCATTTGAATGGGATCATCAAAATTAGGCACATGCTCAGATCCTCCAAACATTAGGTGTTCAAACAAATGAGCAAAACCCGTTTTGTCCGGCGATTCGTCCCGGGCTCCAACGTTGTAAAGGATGTTGAGGGCTGCCATTGGTGTACTGGTATCTTCGTGGATGATCACCCGAAGTCCATTCTCCAATTCAAATCTTCTGAAATCGATCAATGAAAGCGTATTTTATAATTCGAGTCAAAATTATAAAAATTTGAATGTATACACACCATTTTTTTAGGGAAAGCCATCTTAATTACCAGAAGCTTTTAAAATACAGATCTGATTCCCATTCGGGCCCGAAGTTAACATTACATCATCACCAAAATGGAAAGAAATCACATTACCAGGTCTGAGCGACAAAGATTCGTATTCTTTAAGATTGGTTTAGCCATTTCTATAGGATTGACTATCATGGCTTTTAGTTGGACCATTCCGTATCATTCCACTGACGGACGGAATGAAAATGAGGATTTACAAGAAGATGAATCCATTCCGGTTGTCCGCACTGTACACCGGAACAAGCAATTACCGCCCCCGGTCGTAAAACCAATGGAAGAGGTTATTCCCGAGAACATTGAGCTGGAATTTACCGAGGAGTTGATCGAGGAAACCATTGAGGAAGAGCAAACAATCGAAAGAGATCCCGACGATTTTCGAAATGATTTCACGGATACTCCCGAGCCGACTATTCCAGTCAAACCCGATATACCTGTTGAAGAACCAAAAGTCCCGGAGATATTTGTCATTGTCGAAGAAATGCCAGTTTTTGGCGATTGTCAAGATGCAACCTTGGACAAAGCCGAGCGCAAACGTTGTTCCGATGCTGCTATTCTCAGTTACTTCGCCAAGAACATGCGTTACCCACAGATAGCTAAAGAAAATCACATAGAAGGCACCGTGGTTCTCCAATTCATTATAGATCCGGTAGGAAATGTAACCGATGTAAAGGTGGTCAGAGAGGTGGCCGGTGGATGCTCTCAAGAAGCCCTTCGGGTAGCCAGATCAATGCCCCAATGGCGCCCAGGTAAACAAAGGAACAGGCCCGTTAAAGTACAGATGAATCTTCCTATCCGATTCAAGTTACAATAATTCTCAAAATACTAAACTCTGGTAGTTTCCCGACGACGATTGAAAGGGCCTTTTCATCAAGAATGGGTCCTTTCTTTTTTATTCTTACTTTTGCGTTGCGTATAGTTTAGTGCTTCCTTAACCTAGATTTCGACACGTATGTCTACGGAAAAAACACCAGATTTTAAGACAATATCCTTGGATGTAAATAAAGGACGCCATTTCGATCGACCAACAACTGCCGCCACTTCATGGCCTACCTCCGAAAAAATAACAATAAAAGCACTGTTCGACAAAGAAGATATTCAACAGGTCCAACATCTTGATTTTGTGGCCGGACTGCCTCCATTTGTTCGGGGCCCGTATAGTACCATGTATGCCGTACGGCCCTGGACGATAAGACAATATTCAGGCTTTAGCACCGCCGAAGAGAGCAATGCTTTTTATCGACGTAACTTAGCACAAGGACAAAAAGGGCTTTCAGTAGCATTCGATCTGGCAACACATCGCGGTTATGATTCCGATCACCCAAGGGTAGTTGGTGATGTCGGAAAGGCGGGGGTAGCCATCGATACGGTGGAGGATATGAAAATCCTCTTTGACCAAATCCCTCTGGACAAAATGTCGGTCTCCATGACTATGAATGGTGCCGTCATACCCATTATGGCCTTTTACATAGTCGCAGCAGAGGAACAAGGAGTGTCTACCCAACAATTGAGTGGAACGATACAAAATGACATCCTGAAGGAGTTCATGGTTCGCAATACCTATATTTATCCCCCCGGACCCTCGATGCAGATCGTATCGGATATTTTTGAGTACACCGCCCAAAATATGCCTAAGTTCAACTCCATCAGTGTAAGTGGTTACCATATGCACGAAGCGGGCGCTCCGGCCGACATCGAATTGGCATACACCTTAGCGGATGGTTTGGAATATGTACGTGCAGGACTAAAGGCAGGACTAAAAATCGACGCTTTTGCGCCGCGAATCTCTTTTTTTTGGGGCATTGGCATGAACCACTTTATGGAGATTGCGAAGATGAGAGCGGCCAGATTACTCTGGGCCCGCATGATCAAATCATTTAATCCGACTAACCCAAAATCTATGGCATTGCGAACACATTGTCAAACCTCTGGGTGGAGTCTTACCGAACAAGACCCCTTCAACAACATAGGTCGCACCGGGATAGAAGCACTTGCTGCTACTATGGGAGGCACACAATCCCTTCACACCAATTCACTGGACGAAGCCATTGCATTACCAACCGATTTCTCGGCAAAAATTGCACGCGATACTCAACTCTTTCTTCAACGTGAAACGGGAGTCACCAAAGCGGTCGACCCCTGGGCTGGATCCTATTATGTAGAATATTTGACGGATCAACTGGTACGGAGGGCATGGCAACACATCCAAGAAGTAGAGGCAATGGGGGGCATGGCAAAAGCCATAGAGAACGGTTTGCCAAAATTGAGGATTGAAGAGGCCGCAGCTAGAAAACAAGCGCGCATCGATAGTGGTAACGATCATATTGTTGGGGTAAACATCTTCCCGGTTGAAGATGCTGCTGCCTTCGATATTCTTGAAGTAGACAATACCAAAGTACTCCAGTCTCAAATTGAAAGATTAGCAGTAATCAAAGCCAAAAGGGATGAGGCCAAAGTCTCTAAGACATTGGATGAAATCTATACCACGGCCAAAAACGGAGAAGGCAACCTCCTTGCGGCTGCCGTCCGGGCGGCAAGAGTTAGAGCTACTTTGGGAGAAATATCAGAAGCTATGGAGCGGCATTTCAAACGACACGTCGCTAGTACCCAACTGGTCTCCGGTATATACTCAAGTGAAATTAGCATGAACGATCATTTCGTTAAAGCCAAACAACTCGCCGACGAATTTACGCATCTGGAAGGCCGGCGCCCTCGCATTATGGTTGCCAAATTGGGCCAAGACGGACATGATCGCGGAGCAAAAGTGATTGCCACCAGCTTTGCTGACCTGGGCTTCGATGTTGATGTAGGCCCCCTTTTTCAGACTCCGGAAGAAGCAGCTCGACAAGCCGCAGAAAATGACGTGCATATTCTTGGCATCTCTTCTTTAGCGGCCGGACATAAAACACTGGTTCCACAAACCATTGAAGCATTGACAGCATTAGGACGGCCCGATATACTGGTAGTGGTTGGTGGCGTAATCCCACCACAAGATTATGACTTTCTTTTCAAAAACGGAGTAGCTGGTGTATTTGGCCCCGGCACAAAAATCCCACAGGCGGCCAGTCAAATTCTGGAAGTCCTGATCAAGGCTTCAGAATAAAAAAATAATGAGGCCAGCTACTACTCTTGCAACTTAGCTCCATAGGAAAGATCTCCGGCATCTCCTAAACCAGGAACGATATAGGCTTTCGCAGTCAATTCTTCATCCAATCCAGCCAGCCAAACATGAGCTTTGGGAAAGTTACGCTTAATGTGCTCTAATCCTTGCACGGATGCGATCGCGGTGACGATATGTACTTTGCTGGGAGTACCATATTCCATAAGCTCCTTGATCGCGATGGCCATCGAAGCTCCAGTAGCAAGCATTGGATCAGCCATAATCAGGACTTTATTCGTTAAATCAGGACAGGATACGTATTCCAACTTAATTTCAAATGAACCATCTTTGTGATGTTTGCGATAAGCAGAAATAAAGGCGTTGCCCGCATCGTCAAAGTAATTGAGCAGACCCTGATGCATTGGCAAGCCGGCTCGCAATATGGTGGCAAGCACCAACTCATCCTGGATGATTGGCGTATCAGCAATTCCCAGAGGAGTCTCCACCGGAACGGTCGAGTAATCTAAAGTCTTACTGATCTCGTAGGCCATAACTTCTCCCAATCTTTCAAGATTCCGTCGAAAGCGCATACTGTCTGCCTGGACATCCACATTTCTCAATTCCGCCAAGAATTGATTGACAACCGAATTCTGTTCACTCAAATTAATGACCATACTAATATTTAGGATCCTATTTTCGCACAAAATAGAGTATTTTTGAGGAAAAACAACCACCCCAGCCAACAAAATTGGAGGCCCGGGGCAGTCATCGAACATATACATCAGGGGTTTCTCCCTGCCTAAAAATGAATGAAGTAGGATTTTGCGGTAAGCTCAGTTAATTGGCAAAAAAGAAGCCCCCGACCCCAATGTACGCCATCAGATATCACCTTTATCAATAATTGACCTTAGATCAGGGGTCTGGGAGCTTCAATAACTGTCTTGCCGTTCGTACGGTTCTCTAATCACTACCAACTCAAAATGGTATTGACTATTTTTCGCGCCGTATTCCACGGACTCACAGAGAAAGTCGCTATAAAGAGGCCAGTTTGCATCGCCGTGATTGGGGTATTCCCTCCTTCGACCTTTTGAATCTGTTCGTCACTCAGGATACATAGCTTTTGATCTGGATCTACGTGTGGATTATTGAACATTGGAATTTCTTTTCAAGCAAAGCATCAGAAGATTAATGGCTCAACTCTAGACATTATCTTTTTTACTTCTACTTATGTAAAAATGAATCAGACAAATCACCATGATCACTGCGGGGATGATCACTTCTAGAATTCCTCTTGAAATAAATCTGTATCCAAATACACCGGCAGAATCCAGCGTAAATAGAATACTTAATACAAATGCGATCAAAATGAGAATTGCCATAACCTTCTTCGTCATACTTTTAAAGCTTTAGTGATTAAATGAATGCATCTGTACAATAACATTTTTTAAAAAAATCTGTATTGCAGCGATTGATGCTTTTTGTCTTCATGCCATACAAGTGGAGTTAATTGCCATCACATGTTTCATTGCAAGCATCCGGGCCCGTTGAACTCCCATATCTTTCGGCAAGATCTCCAACAACTCGCCAGTTAGCGAAAACCAAGGGAAAAACAGCTAAAAGTGCCACAATGGACCCACCTTTGATGTCTAAAAGTTCTGTTTTCTTCAAATCTATAAACTTTGAATTTTTCATAGTAAAGATCAATTTCTAATAGAATTGTTAAAAAATAATCAGAGTTACCGACTCGTTCAGCAGCAACACTGCTACAGCCTTTTCGCCACATATTCCACCATCCAATATCCGGTCATGATTTTTGAGATTTTGGTACCCCATTCGGTGATGGTTTCAAGAATATCCCCTCCACCTTCCACACGAATAAGATCTTCTGAGGCCAACACCTCAAGTTTTTGTTTGATTTTCATCTTTTGAATGTTTAAATAGTTAAGTAATAACTTGTAATGTAACTGCCTTAAGTGTCGCCCAGTCAATAAAATGTAGATAAAGGAAAAGCCTTTTGCTTGTACTCGGTCAATTTTAAAAAGCAGTAGTTAAGGTATGGTCAATCCATGGAATCAAATTGTTATCAAAGGTCAAAATATCGCGTAAGCAAGTCTATTCCCCATCCGGTTCCTCCAAGAGTTCTGCCGTTCTCTTTTCTTCGACCTGATTCATAAAAATAGGTGTATCCACCGATTCCTTTCGACCCTCGTCTCCGTTAGGCCGCGGCCTGGGTAATAGTTTATCAAACGGAACAATAGTATGCCGTTCCTTAAGCTGAAAAGCATATGCCCCCTCCAGCTTTTCAAATTCCGGACAGCCAATGGCTTCATCCAATGATTCCTGATCACAAGAAAGGAAGCCTATGGACAACAGACTGAAAGTCAACAATAGTGTGGATTTCATAGCTAATAATTTGATGCTTGTTTCAATGATATTACAAAGTTAAGTCCGTGGAGTCTGATTAAATCAGAAAAGTGTTAAAGTTCAAAGAATGTCCTCCGGAAATCCGGCGGAGTTCCCGTTTGGACAAACTAGGGTGCTCAAAGCCAACCCTGAATTCAACATTGTAACGGTAGGTATATGATCGGGTATATTTGCACCAAACGATAGGAGCTCCTAACTCTTTGAGTTCCTTAATGAGGACATAGATGGTACTCTTTGCGACCCCAATCTTTTCGGCAAACTCTTCGGGCGTGCCGGTTCGTCGATGAGCAATCATTTCGTGCATTCGTTCGATCCGTTCTAAGTTATAAATTAGGGACATTCTGATCGATTTTTATGATGAAAACTGTTTTTCCCAAAGATTGAAATACTTTCCCTTTTTGGAGATCAAAACCGGATGACACCCCTGCTCACAGACTTTCCCTTTTTCCAAGACGACAATGTGGTCCGCATGGACAATCGTATTCAGGCGATGTGTTATTATTATGATCGTCATTCCCTCCAACTGAAGTCTTCGAACCTCCTTTTGTACATAAGCCTCTGAGGTACTATCTAGCGCTGAAGTAGCTTCATCCAGAATTAGTATTTGGGGAGAGCGATACAAGGCACGAGCAATGGCTAACCTCTGTCGCTGTCCACCGGATAATTGATTCCCATTCTCCCCAATATCCGTGTCAAACCCATTTGGTAAACCTTCGATGAAGGACATCAAACCAAGTCGTCGGCAGATATCTACAATTTTCCTGAGGTCTGGCTCAGATTCTCCGATGGCAATATTATCGACTACATTCCCGGCAAAAAGATCCAAACGTTGTGGTACTACACTCACCAACTGTCGTAAGTTATGGTTACAGACGTAGGCCAGGTCATAGCTTCCAATCAGGATTTGACCACCATTCAAGTCGTACAGGTTTTGTAACAAAGAGGCAATGGTGGACTTACCGGATCCGCTTTCTCCCACAATGGCCGTACATCTACCTTGCCTAAGCGTCAGGTCCAATTGATGGAATACCTCTTTTCGGCTACCATAGCGAAATCTGACCGCCCGGAACTGGATATCCCCCATCATGTCCGGCTTCAATACAATACCTTCGCTTCGTTCCGGTTCTAAATCCATAATCTCAAACAGCCGGTCGGCAGCAATAATGGCATTTTGGATGGTTTTATTCATGTTAATTAGCGCTGAAGCAGGACCAGTAAAGTAACCGATTATGGCATAGAAGGAAAGCAATTCTCCAGGAGTGATCAATCGGTCTATTACAAAGAGCGACCCCAACCATAATAAGGCAATAGTAAATACCCGGTTGACAAAATCAGCGGAGGTAGCTGAAAACACCCCATTAACTGCAGAATAATAGGTTGCCTCGAGCAAATTAATAAACTTCCCCTCTGTCTTCCACTGGGTAAAGCGTTGTAAACCAAATTGTTTTACCGTTCGAATAGCAGTTAAAGAGGTTACAAATTGCGACTCCAACTCCGCGGCACGCTCCATTAACATGCGCTCCCGTCGCTTATTAAGGTAATTGGTAATCAGATAAATGGTCAAATACAGAGGAATAATCAAACTCATCATCAAAGCCAACTTCCAGTAATAGGTATACATCAGCGCAAAAGAAAAGATGACAATAAATAGATTGACAAATAGATGAATAGCAGCCTCGTTAATGAATACGCGAATTTTAACAGCATCACCGATCCGAGAAAGCATCTCGCCTACCCGCATGGTATCAAAAAATTGTTGAGGCAATCGCATTAAGTGACCGAAATAGCCCAAGATCAGTTGAGCATCTATTTTTTGTCCGGTCTTGACTATAAAAATTGACTTCGTATAACCAATCAGCAACTGCATCAGTAATAAACCAACCATAACGACGCTCAGCAAATTGAGTAAATTTCGGTTGCCATCGATCAAAACGTAGTCCGTAATTTTCTGAATGTAAATAGATACCGATAATCCTAAAATCGTGTATAGGACCGCTCCGATCAGAGCATGCAATAAGACGGAGCGGTGAGGTCTCAAAAGGCTCCAAAAGCGCCGGTATACACTTACGGTATGATTACCCCTCTTGAAGTCGGCACTTGGAGCGACCAACAGGAAAATCCCCGTCCATACATCTGCCCATTCTTTCTTTTGGACATTTCTCATTTTACCGGTGCTCGGGTCCATGATTCGCACATATTTCCTGCAAATTCGATAGACTACCACAAAGTGATGAAATTTCTGCCCGACAATGATGTGAGCAATTGCCGGTAGAGGGACTTCACCGAGATCATCCATTTTTGTCCGTACACCTTTCGCAGCAAAACCGAGTTGCTCGGCCGCCGAAATCAATCCCAATAAATTGGTTCCCCTTTGATCAGTCCCAGCCATTTGGCGAATTTTTGCAATTGGTAACCGAAGTCCAAAATGATTGCCTATGGATACCAGGCATGCCGCACCACAATCGGTACTGTCATTCTGTTTAATTCTGATGCCCATCAATAAGTTTTTTTGTCGGAGTTAGGAAGGGTATTTAAGGAGGTTCACGTTGGGGTTCAGCCAGTCGTCGGTTTTATCATAGAGCAACTGAAAGAGACTGCGACGACTGATCAGGAATCGGGCAGTAAGTGTCATTCCCTTCTTAAATCTCCCTACATAACCATTCGGTAGAGATAATCCTGTACCTCTCAAGGAACATAAGACTTTAAAAACCGGGATACCCCGGTGGTCGATAATGTCATTGGAAATGGCGTCAACAATCCCCTCCCCTAGCCCCCATTGATGGTAATGGAACGCGTCAATTTGATACTTCACTGGCATTCCCGGCTTGATGAGTCCTATGTCGGCTGGTGAAACATAAGCCTCTACCAAAAGCGATTCATCCGAAGAAAGATAGGCTAATGGTTGATTCGGAGCAACGAAATTTCCAGGCTGCAGGCCCGTAAACTCTATAACTTTACCGCCAATCGGAGCGAGCACAAAATAGGAAGACCAGTCTTCCATCAATTGCTGATTTTGCCCGTACAATGTCTTTATATCGGTCCTGTATCTTCTCAATTCCGCTTCCCATGTCTTCCTTTGTTGGTCTTCGAAAAACGCAAGATTACTTTGTTCATAGTCATAGTTATACTGCTTTTCTTCGAGATCAACCTTAGCAATAGCTCCTGATTGATATAAATCCCTTGCCAGATCAAGAGCTTGTCCCAGATGCTGCCGGGTAAGGCGATGAGAAGACCTTCGTTGTATATACCGCATCGCCTCGTAGTGGAACAAAGAAGTTTTCAGAGGCGGTAAGTCATTAGAGTCAGAATAGGCAATTAGGGATGTGAGATCGTAAATATAGTGATCGATCTCAGCTATACGCTCTTTATTGCGCCGAAGTTCCTCCACCAATTTAGCATCGTTTACTATAAATAGGGTATCCCCAATGGCAACCTTTTGATGGGCCCTAAGCCTTACTTCGCGAATTTGACCACCAATCGGAGCAGCAACCCGGTTGTTCTGCAAATTGGACTGGATGATGCCTTGACTTCTTGCCACCACATCGACCTCAATTATTGGTAGTAATATCAGGGCCGTGCCAGTCAGGATCATCAGTAGAAGATAGAAGATGCGGGAAGATACTTTATTCTTCAGCCAAAGTGCTTCCTGTCCAGCATTGGCCTCCGCTAGAGAAAAAAGATGATTATTTGTTGAATCCATAACTCCGGATTTAGTAAGAAGAACTACACTCCCAAAAGGTCAATGAAAATGGGAATGATTTTTTCTTGGTTTGTCGAAGATTTGAAAAAATGTTGCCGCATAAAAAATGTGATTATAGCGTGAAGGATGAACGAATCTAAGGTGCTTTCCCTTACAAACTTCTGACACATCTCCCTTTTTCCGTCTCCCCATTTATTGCAAAGAAGCGCAACGCCCAGAAGGCAAAAACCTGGTAAACAACAATTTAATAGAAAACTAGCTCGACTTACGAGGACATTTCCCAAGATTTCTCATTTGGATACAAGAATACTCAAGGATTCCTCTGAGGGTCATATAATTTTACTTTATGAATAAATTCAATATGCAAAACATTAACAAATGAACGTTCTTTCAGAACTAGTACAGGTCATTAACTCCCACAAAGTCAAATGCCTTGGTGTCATTGGAAAAACATCTCCAAAGAAGTCCTTACCCCAGGAATTCTACGAACTCTTAAGTCGATCCGAAGTTCAATCGGACCTGGAGGCGGAGCAGGTTTTCCAGTCGATGTATCACTTTGACTACAACTATCCTGCAGTGCGTAAAAGGTTGATCGAAAGGTTGATCAACACCATCTTTGTCATCGATGTCAAACAACCCCAATACGACGATTATCAAAGGGCATATTACAACTGTTGGAAGAAACTGGCGGCAGCAAAAATTCTTTTAGGCAAGTCAGCCAATGATTCCGCCATTGAAATTCTGCATAGGACTCTGAAGCAGGCCCGTCAACACGAATTCACGGAGATCATCGTTGAGGTCACCCGTATCTTGCGACTGCATTATGGAAGTAGAGAAGGAGATATTTCAAAGTTTAACCGCTACAATAAACTTTTCAAAAGCTATGATACAGTCTTGAAACTGGAAAACATTGCGGAGGAGTACTTCGTCTCCTTGACGGCTCAATACATTAATAAAAAGTCCAACGGTTTGAAAATCTACCGGGCCAGTATGCAGTGTCTTGACGAATTGTGTTGTTTCCTCGAAAAACAACAAAGTTACAAACTGCACCTACTGAGCCGCTTAATTGCAAACATTGCCTACTGTAGTGCAGGTCAATATCAACTTGCAATTGAGAATTGCCAGGCGGCCATTACTTTTTTTCAAACGGGAAAATACCGATCAAAACAGGCGCTTCAAATCTTCCTTCACCAATTATTGGCATGCTTTCTCCATCAGAAAAATTTCATCGAAGGAGATAAAGTGGTACGAAAATTAGGTCAATATCAACAAGCTGGATCCATCAATTGGTTCTCTTCTCAACATACCCTCTTGTTGCTGGCCCTCCATAATCAAGACTATGAACAAGCTTACTCCATTTATTCGCTTCTTTCCAACCATAAAAGGTTTAGGTATTTGCCGAAACCTTTATTGGAGAAATTTAGAATTGTGTATGCATATTTTCATTATTTATCAGCTCAGGGCAAGATCCAGGTGTTACAGGCAGGGTATTCAAAATTTCGACTGGGAAAATTCCTAAATGAAGTTCCTCTCTATTCTAAAGATAAAAGAGGTATGAATATTCCAATCCTGATCATACAATTCTTGTTGCTCCTGGCAAACCGAAAGTACTGCCAGGCAATCGATCGACTGGAGGCCATGGAAAAATATTGTTATCGTCATTTAAAAACCGGCATGACTTTTAGAAGTAACTGTTTTGTGAGGATGCTACTTCTTATTCCGGCAACCAGCTTTATTAGAATTGCGGCAGAAAGGAAAGCCAACAAATACCTCGAAAAGTTAACGGCCTTTCCGATCGAATTTGGAATTCAGCACTATGAAATCGAGGTTATCCCATACGAAATATTATGGCAAATGGCACTGGACTCTCTAAATGTTACGTCAAGACCAAAAAGGGAAAAACTATCGGAATCAAGACCAAAAAAAGAATAGATTCCGTTTGATCAATTCTGCGATTATGGTAATTATTTTTTAAATTAGAAAATCTTAACTAAGATTGTTTGAACCCTCCGGCAATTTCAACGTTAAAATATCTTGTAAACATTGCTATATGAATCATTGTAAATATCTCGTACTCTTTATTGTATTTCTTCCTTTACTCAGTAATGCACAGAAGAGAATTCCGGATGGTCAAAATTTCTACGACGACGACCGAAAAGGAATTATTTACAATCGGGAATTTACAGTGGATTTCAAAATGCATACAAATGGCTTTTCCTTCGGTGTCAACGTGGCACAATTGAAGTCCTTTTATCTCACTCGATTTTTCAACATTGAAATCGGTGAAATCCGCCATCCTAAGGAGTTTCGTCAGAGTTTTGACTTCCAGGCCCCCACAACCAATAGTATTTCACGGTCTTTCATTTTCGGAAAGCAAAATAATTTTTGGGTGCTTAGGGGAGGAATCGGTGAGAAAAGATACTTTTCTGAGAAAGCAAAACGCAAGGGTCTAGCCATTGGCCTGAGTTACGAGGCGGGTGCCTCACTCGGCCTTTTGAAACCTTATTACCTAGAATTGATTCGTTTTTCAGAGCCAGGTTCCAATGATTTTGTCATTAAAAGTGAAAGGTTTTCTGAAGATAATATTGATAAATTCTTAGATATCAACAGTATTTATGGCTCCTCTGGATTTTCCAAAGGGCTGGGCGAACTGTCTATTCGCCCGGGATTACACGCTAAGGCAGCTGTACATTTTGACTGGGGAGCATTTGACGAGTTTGTAAAGGCTGTGGAGGCTGGAGTAATGATTGATGTCTTTTTCCGGAAAGTGCCCATAATGGTTGAATCTCCACTCGTCGAAAATACCGAAAACCAACCTTTATTTATAAATCTCTTTGTAAATTTGCAGCTCGGAAAACGTTGGTAATTGAAGAAAATGAAAATGAATGGTTGAGCTACCCATCGTGGAAAAAGGAGCGCCAAGAAAAAGGAAACCTAATTGGCTGCGCGTAAAACTTCCAATCGGAGAGAAATTCAAACATGTCAGATCGCTGGTTGACAAATACAATTTACATACGATTTGTCAAAGTGGTAATTGCCCGAATATGGGCGAATGTTGGGGAGCAGGTACCGCAACATTCATGATTTTAGGGAATACTTGTACTAGATCCTGTTCCTTTTGTGCAGTTAAAACTGGTCGACCACCAGAATACGATGAAGATGAACCGCGTCGAGTTGCTGAAGCCATTCAATTGATGGAAGTAAAACACGCTGTAATCACTTCGGTTAATCGAGATGAATTGAAGGATAGAGGCGCAGAGATTTGGTACCAAACCGTTCGAGCGGTCAAGGAATTGTCTCCTGAAACTACGATTGAAACACTAATTCCCGATGTCAAAGCCAACTGGGAAGCACTCTATCGCATGATTAGCGGTGGTCAAGAAGTCGTTTCACACAATATGGAAACTGTAGGAAGACTGTATCGGAAAGTCCGACCTCAGGCTAAGTATCAAAGAAGTTTGGAACAAATCCAAAAGACAAAGGATTTTGGCAAACGTACTAAATCCGGTATTATGGTCGGTCTTGGAGAAACTGAAGAAGAGGTTTTGCAAACCATGGACGATCTATTGGAACATGGTTGTGATGTCTTGACAATTGGACAATACCTCCAACCCACAAGAATGCATCTCGAAGTAGCAGAATTTATCCATCCCAATGTTTTTGCCAGTTATAAAGAAGTAGGATTGGCAAAAGGCTTTGATTTTGTAGAAAGTGGACCGCTCGTTAGATCCTCCTATCACGCTGAACGGCACCTGTAGATTGTCAAATTGCTTTCACTGCGATGAAATTACTTGGTTGTTTTACCACCACTTTCGGCAAAACCCAAAGCCAATCTCATCTTACTATGAATCGCCGTATTCTCATAAATCCCGGCAAAAATCTCAGATTTGGGACCATACGCAAAGACGGGAATCATTGAGCCCGTTTGATTTCCGGAAGTAAAACCAGCAATAATAGAATCTTGTTGTGAACCCGGATTAATCGAAAATCCCCCAGTTTCATGATTCGCGGTCACAACCAAAAGCGTTTCCCCATCCTTTTTAGCAAAATCAAATGCAGCTTGAATCGCTATGTTAAATTCTTTCATTTCACTGACAATATAATCTCGATCGTTCTCCTGTCCTCCCAATGAAATCTGTGATCCTTCAATCATTAAAAAAAAACCCTTTTCTTCACTGTGGACTTTTAGAAATTCAGGAGCAACTCTGGTTGCATTCACCAAGTAGTTGCGGCCCTCCGAATAAGGAAGGGGATTGTTGTCAGCAGTAAAAAAGGCATAATTTCTCGAGAAATCAAGTCCTCGCCCTGAAAAATCGGATTTGAAAGAATCCGAAACCACATAGCCATTTCCTTCTAATTCTGAATATAAATTTCGCTCATCAATTGTCCGTCGATCAAAAAATTTTTTACCTCCGCCGACAAAAAAATCAATTTCGGTGTCCAAAAATTGAGCGGCGATCTCTTCATACCTTTGTCTGGATTCAATGTGGGCAATAAAGGATGCCGGAGTTGCGTGAACGATCGTCGAAGTTGATACCAATCCGGTAGCTAATCCGTTATTTTCCGCCTCTTCCAAAATCGACTGCACCCTCGTGGTATCCTCATCTACTCCAATGGCACCATTGTACGTTTTAACGCCACAGGCAAAAGCAGTAGCTCCCGCCGCAGAATCTGTGATAAGGTTATTGGCCGCATAGGATTTGTGTAGTCCGATTACTGGAAATGACTCTAGCGCCATTTTCCCTTGACCGCTGTACATACCGGCGGAAATCTGAGTAATTCCCATCCCATCACCGATCATCAAAATAATATTCTTAGGATTGTCGATATTATTCAAACCCTTTGCATCAATGGGCTCCTTATAATTTGGATGCGCTCCCAATCCCAAGAATAGAACCATCAAAAGAATCGGCAATATTTTCATTTCAGGCAACATTTTAGATCAAAATAAATCTTTTCCCCGGTAAGGTCTTAACCACCCCCTTAAATTCAAGACTTAAAAGCAGCGTGGCAATATCGCTCCCTCTCCACTCCGTCTTATGAGATAGTTGATCAATGGTCCACGCTCTTCCGGAATCAAGCAAAGAAACAATATTTTTCTCTTGTGGATTTAAATCTACAAATAACTTTTTTTGGATCCCCGCCCTATCACCATTTTTCTTCCAATCCATGAAGTAGGCTACGTCATCGGCAGATTCGATTAAATTGGCCCGGTGCGACTTAATCAGATCGTTGCATCCACTCGTCCTTTTGTCCGAAACACGTCCTGGAAACGCAAACACATCCCGGTTATAATCATTGGCTAGGTTAGCAGTAATAATGGATCCCCCCTTCTTGGCGGTTTCTACCACAACCACCGCATCGGCCAATCCAGCTATGATCCGATTGCGCATGGGAAAGTGCCGCCCATCTGGCTTAGTTCCACTGATGAACTCGGATAACACACCGCCGTTCTCCACCATTCTCATGGAAACCTCCCGGTGCAGAAAAGGATACATTACATCAAGTCCATGCCCCACTACCCCGACATTTGGCATGGATAAACCAAGGCAAGCCCGGTGTGCCGAAACATCCACACCATAGGCCAAACCGCTAATAATCAAAGGGCGGTATTGCTGGAGTTCATCAATAAGTCGCTCACAATTTTTGATTCCTTCCATCGTCGGCTTCCTGGTACCTACAATCGCGATGGTTCGATCCGCCTGGAGGTCGACATTCCCCCTAAGGTATAGCACAATCGGGCTATCCGGAAGATGTCTCAGACGAATGGGATATGCCTGATCCAGGTAGAAAAGTGCTCGGATTTTTTCCTTCCGAATAAATTCAACTTCTTTTTCGGCCCTCAATAAGATCTGTGGGTTGTGTATACCGGCGACAATGCCCGGTCCGACCCCAGGGATTGCTAACAACTGCTTCTTGGAAGCCTTAAATACAGGTTCGGCACCACCGCAATAACCAATAAGATTCTTAGCAGTCACTGATCCAACTTTTGGGATCAAACTTACGCCGATTTTAAAGAGGAGTTGTTCGTCGTTTTCCTGCATGTCTTGATCATTTTAAGAGAAGTACTTGATTGCCTCAACTATTTGGTTTAAATTTTGGGTGCAAACACTCAATTCACCAATTGATGGATTGGCCTTAAAAATTAAGCAACTAGGGTTTTCCTATTTACACAAACAATACACTTGGTGAAGGCAAGAGGCATCTCGATCAAAATTTTGAATTGATGATATGCGTTTAATTTATGGTTCACTTTTGGACCAAATAGCTAAATTTGAGGTTCACGTGCCACCACAGATTTATTTGGCCACTAAGAGAAAAGATAAAGGACATTTAAAAGAAAAATATGGAACCAAATTTCACAGAACCGCCCAACAACGATACGCCAAAAGAGACTAAAAAAAGTAGCTCTGTACTCCCCAAGCTTGAAATAATGATTATTGGGGTCTTCTTTTTCAGCTTCTTAATTTGGGCTGCATCGAAGTGTAGCAGAACCAAAACGAAATATCAGGAAATGGCAATAGAAGCTCAAAAAGAAGATTCCCTACTTAAGATCATCAATCAGGAATTAACCAAACCAATTAAAGAAATCGAACCGGAAGAACTAGTTGAACAAACTGCTGCGGTTAGCGAACGCATAACGCCATTGTACGTTACTGTGGAAAACCTAAACATGCGCGATAAGCCCAGCCGGAAAGGCAAAATTCTGGCCCGGCTAAAACTGTTTGACGAAGTAACATTTATGGATGAGGTAACCGATTTCAAAGAAGAAATCTCCCTAGAGGACCTAACAACCAATGAACCATGGATTAAGGTCCAAACCGAAGAAGGAACCATTGGTTGGGTATATGGTGCCTACGTCGAATATTACAAAACGAAACTCCAAACAGAACTAGGTGGTGCAACATCTTCCTCGAATAATTAATTATTCCTTTGATCTACTCAATGTGGTCGAGTTTCTCTAGTTCAAGCGTTTCGATAACCCGAATGATTTTTTTACCATAATCATCTGTTGCAAACATCTTGCTTTGTTCAATTCCCTTAGCCCAAGCTTTGTAATCAGTGGACTCCAATCCTTTTAAATGTGACAAATTTCCACTGGTCAAAAAGTAGCTATTATCTCGAAAGCTTGTCTTCGGATGGACGTATTTACGGAATGAATTTCCATCGATTTGTAATGTATCCCCCTGCCAATCTGAAGTATTGGGGATCGAAAAGAAATTATTTGCTTCAATTGCTGCAATAGCAGTACCTGCCTGACTTTGTAATAAACTGTGTGCGATAATGACCGATGCCGGAATTCCAAACTCGGTTTGTTCTTTGATTGCCAATCTCTGAAACCTCCTGACGAAATTGCTAATTCCCTCTTCATCCACTTCTCCAATCTGCACCTTCCTTCCCATCTTATCGTCGACCGCCTTCCTTAGATAGAATTTTGAACGCTGCCAAAACTCCTCCATACTCTCTAAAGAGGCGGAAAGCTTTTCGGACATCATAGATTCTCTTTCCATGATATTCGATTCCATAATGTTAACCAATTGTTTCTCAGAAGATCCGGATGAATTGATCTTTAACTCGAAACTTGGCTGGGTTGCTACGTACATTAGACCAGCAACCACTGTAATTCCAATAGAATTCTTTGAGAGAAGCCGGGTAACTTTTCTTGCCATAATTGTTTAAATTTTTTGTTTTATAAAAACAAATATAAAACAAAATTGCTAATACAACAACTATAACAACGAGTATTTTTTAAAATACTAAATTTAAAACAATTTATTTTAAATTTTATCTAAGGCCGCTCCTAAGTCCTCAATTAAATCATCCGAATCTTCGACGCCCACGCTGAGTCTAATCAAAGAGTCGGTCAACCCAACCTTCATTCTCTCAGACCTTGGAATGGAAGCATGTGTCATGGAAGCAGGGTGTCCTACTAAGGATTCCACCCCTCCAAGTGATTCCGCCAATAAGAAATAATTGGTATTGGTAAGAATGGTCTTTGCCAGTTCATAATCGTCATTGTGCATATCAAAGGAAATCATTGCTCCGAAATGCCTCATTTGCCGTGATGCAATAGCATGCCCCGGGTGTTCTTCGTAACCAGGGTAATATACGTTATTGACCTTTGGATGGGTTTTCAGATAATCTCCGATCTTTCTGGCATTTTCACACGCTCTTTCTACTCGTAGATGTAATGTTTTAATTCCTCTCAATATCAGGAAACAGTCCTGGGGGCCAGGTACAGCCCCGGCCGCATTCTGCAAAAAATAGAGTTGGTCGGCAAGCTTTTGATCGTTGACGATGACTGCTCCGAGAATGACGTCGGAATGACCGCCCAGGTATTTGGTAGCAGAATGAAGGACCAGATCTGCTCCTAAATCCAGTGGGGTTTGCAAATAGGGAGAAGCAAAGGTATTGTCTACACAAGTCAATACACCCTTCTCTCGAGCAATGGTACAAACTGCCTCTATGTCGATCACATTCAACATCGGATTGGTTGGAGTTTCGATCCAGATCAATTTGGTATTTTCATTGATGGCCTCCTCTAGAGCGTCAAGTTGTTGAAGTGGTAAAAAATGGGACTTGATTCCGAATTTTTCGTAGACCTTCGTCATCAATCTATAAGAGCCGCCGTATAGATCATTGGTAGATACAATTTCATCTCCTGGGCTCAATAATTTTAAAACATTATCCATGGCCGCCATTCCACTACTGAAGGCGATACAATGCCGTCCATTTTCTAAAGCTGCCAGGTTTTCTTGTAGGGTGCGACGAGTCGGGTTTTGGGTTCTTGCGTATTCATATCCATGATGTTTCCCAGGAGCCTCCTGAACGTAGGTAGATGTTTGAAAAATGGGCGTCATAACAGCACCGGTAGAGGGGTCGGGATTAATCCCTGCATGGATAACTTTGGTATTGAATTTCATTGAATGCTGATTTAGTATTAAATACTCGGTAACAAGGTTGGTTAAGTCGTAGGGAAGAACATATTCTAAATACGAATAGGAAAGAAAAAAGTTCTCTTAAAAAAGAAAAAGGGCAATCCCAACTCGATCAGGATTGCCCTTTTATAAATATAAAAATATTCAGGAAAAATATTCTTAGATTAGTTAACAGAGTCTACAAGACTTTTTCCTGCTTTAAATTTAATTACCTGCTTAGCCGCAATCTGGATGGTTTTTCCAGTCTGTGGATTTCTTCCTGTACGAGCGGCACGTTTGGAAACAGAAAACGTTCCAAAACCAATCAAGGTAACTTTGTCACCTTTCTTCAATGCACCAGAAATGCTACCAAGAACAGAATCCAAAGCATCAGAAGCCTGAGCTTTAGAAAGATTAGCGCCATCAGCAATCTTGTTAATTAAATCTCCTTTATTCATTTCAGATGGTTTAAATTAATAATAAAAATCGCAGTAATATGTGCAAGGACTTGTTGCGTGTGATTTCCGCGTCAAATATACACAAGGAGCCAGAATTTCCAAGGGTTTTGCAAAATTATCTAACAATTTTCGTACAAATTCATTAAAAAAAACGTTTTTTAGAAAAAAAGAAGTAAAATGAAGAAAAAAATATGGAACCCCAGTGTCTTAATCCTAGCATTTACGCTGGTTTTAGTGTCTTTTTCGTGCAATCCTGGCACCGGTTGTTTAATCAATGAAAGCGCTCATGTAAAAATGGGAAAAGATGGAAAATTGCCGAATACGAGGGGTAGCTCCAGTCTTTTCGGTAAGAAGTTTTACAGTAAGAAGAAAAAGAAGAAAAAATAAACGTTCAGGCACTTCTTCTCATCGCTTCGGAAAGTCCCTCTCCGAGTAAGTTGAAAATTGTGACCGTCACAAAAATCGCCAATCCTGGAAAAAAGGCCAACCACCAGGCCTTGGTGGCAGAACGTGCTTCATAGAGTTGTCGACCCCATGTGACTTCCTCTGCAGGTACACCAATACCAATAAAAGATAACGTTGCTTCTGCTAGCACCGCTCCGGCTACCCCAAAAGATATCGCTACCAAAACCGGTCCGACCGCATTGGGTAGAGCATGGCGAAACAACAACCTGCGTCGACTAAAGCCTAAAGCCCGACCAGCTTCGATGTATTCCAGATTCCGAATTCTAAGAATTTCAGCCCGAACGAATCGGGCGATTCCCGTCCAACCTAAAAAGCCAATGATTAACACTACTGTAAATACGGAAGGCTTTGGTACGATCGAAATAATAGCGAGTAGCAGTAAGAGATTAGGCATAGCATTGAATAACTCAATAATCCGCATCACGATAAGGTCAATGGGCAGTGTGACTTGAAAAGATAAAAGTGGTAAACGCCCCAGGAACATGCCCAGCACATTAAATACCAATCCCACCAATAAAAAGACCCCTACTCCAAGTACCAATTGTTCCGTCCAGTTTCCATATTCCAGTTCATAGCTGCGGACGCCAAATCCCCAGAATAACCCCATAATGATGCCGAAAACTGCGGTTATGACTTGAACCAATGGCAATTTGATGTCATCATCACCAAAAAAACCGGCCACCCCCCCAAGCAATATTCCAATAAATGAGGCAATCAACATGGCCAATATGCCGATCAAAAGAGCAGTTCGTGTCCCATGGATCAAACCAGCCAGTAAATCATGACCAATTTGATTGGTTCCTAGCCAATGATGAAACCAGATAGACCGCACCCGCTGCTTTTCGAAGGGATTGGCATAACCCGAATTTTCCAAATCAAGTGTGGTGGGACCATAGGGGATAATTGGCCATACTACGCTTTCGTACGAGCGCGCATACCAGTCCTGGTCAATACCTCCCTGAATTCCGTCTGCCCAAGGGCCGATACTCAACAGATCCTGTAAGATTGGAAATTGGTGCTGACCATCCAGTTTGCAATACAGTGGCTTATCATTAGCAATAAAATCGGCAAAAAAACTCACCAGCAATAGGAAAACCAAAATTCGTAAAGACCATCTAACCGACCTGCGATTGCGGAATTGTTGCCAAGCCAGAGAAGATCCCTGCCCCATTACTCTTCGTTTGCTCTTCTGTCCAAATATCATTGTTTTAGATTTCCGCTCTGTGAGTACTTGATCCTTGGATCGGCTAAAGCATACATGATATCAGCCAGCAATATCCCGATAATGGTAAAAATCGCTGATAGTACCAGAATGCCAAAAACCATTGGCCAATCACGCCCAAAAATTGACTGTATCGTCACGAGTCCCATACCACTGATATTGAAAATAAATTCGATTACAAAAGATCCAGCCAACAGAAATGGGAAAATAGAAGCAATCAATGTAATGATTGGAAAGAGTGCATTGCGAAATGCATGTTTCCAAACTACCGCCTTTTCGCTTAGGCCCTTCGCTTTAGCCGTCAAAATATATAACTTATTCAATTCCAAATCCATACTATTTCTCATTTGACGTGAAATATAGGCGAGGGAAGCATAGGTCAAACAAAAAACGGGTAATACCATATGGTAGGCCGTATCCCAAAATCGTTCGGCAAATGGAGCGTCAGGTGATAATTGGGAACTATTTAATCCCAGCGTCGGAAACCAATCCATTCCATACTCAGGAGTGGTAAAAAAAACGAGTAATAGCGTGCCGACCCAGAAAGTAGGCAGGGAGTAAAGCCCAAAGAGTAAAATAGTTACCCAGCGATCAAACAATGAACCTTTCCGTGCAGCCGCTTGGACTCCCAACGGAATGGCAATGCCAAAAGCCAGTACAACGGCTACCCCATTTAGTAATAGGGTCCGCATCAAAGCCTCCCAGATCTTAACACCAACAGGGCGACCGTCCTTGTAAGATTTTCCGAAGTCTCCTCTTAATAGATTAGAGAGCCAGTGATGATATTGATTCTGGAACCCATTCCATCTAATTACAGGAACATAAAGATTCCAACGTTTGGGGTCCTGTAATAAGGACTGATATTTTTGATCGAGCGAATGGAAATCAGCAATTACAAACGGAGTGAGTGGTTCGGATGGGCCCAATACCTTTCTTATGTTCTCCAAGCGAGCTAGTACAACCGACTCTTTTGATGTATTATATAGCTGCCGGATATTATTGTTAATGACCCGGAAATTGCCCTTTTGTAAACTATCCGGAACCTGATAAAGTTTCTGGTCTATCGTTCGAAGTGCACTGTAAAAAGCCAAAGCGGCTTTGGGGTTGCCGTACTGAGCACATAGATCACGTAACCCCTTGCGTTTGGCGCGATTTAAAATGCGATACATAGTATCGGGAAAAGCCGCTGAAGTAAAATCGAAATAAAAAACAGGCTTGTCCAATCCCAATTGATGCGCAGTAGATTGGTAAATACGCTCTTCCTGATTCAGATCGCCCCCACCCTGGTCCGCAAACTCTTCGCCGTATAAGATCAGAATAGGATCACCGGGCGCCAACTTGCTCAAGGCAAATGCCAAGAGCGTAATGACCAAAAGGGTGGGAATAAAAAGAAGTAGCCGCATCGCTACGTATCGAATCATTTATTCACGGGTTTGTTAGTTCAATCCTTGAGCGACAATAAATCATTCTTGATCTTGAATTTATTGACCATATAACCGGGGCGGATAGAAGTAATTTCGCCATCAAATCTTTTGTGTACAGCAATCCGGTTTAAAGGTTCAAGATAAAAGATAATGGGTTGTTCTTCTACCAAGATTTCTTGCAACCGGTGATACAGCTTATCCCTTTCAGCAGGAATGGAAGTCACCTGAATCTGTTCCATAATTTCATCGGCTTCAGCATTACTGAAACGGGTGTAG
>JANQRV010000409.1 GCA_028284395.1 Saprospiraceae bacterium | reverse complement strand
GAAATCCAGCAGTATCGGCAACGGTGTTCATGCCGGAAATGAAGGCCTGTTCGCGACCATTGCCTCCGGCTCCGTGCAGATTGAATACCAATGACCAGGGGCTGCTACCATCGTACGTTGCGGGGATGTAAAGTAGGTATTCTCGCTCCAGGGTGTCTACCGTAACGGTTTTGTCCAGCAGTTGGGGTAGCCGTCTCGGATTGGGGTGCTGATGCCGGTTAAAGAAATTCCAAATGGCGGAGCTGGCGTGAAAATCTTGGTTGGTCGGACCGAAAAAAGCGGGAGCCGGTGGTCCTCCCGGCCAGGTATGGCCACCACCATTGATCCGATAATGCAGAATCTCGGTACCGGCAGCGCAATTGCTATAGGCCAGCAGCGTAACGGTAGAATTGTCCATGTTATCTACATCGGGTAATTCGGTCACGGTGGAATCGACGGTACATTCGTTGTGTTCTCGCCAAAACTGCAGGGTAGTGGCAACGGAAGTCAAGGGCAATACGTCCGAACCAACATACGGGCCAAGGCCGTCTGCCGTACCGTTGATCAATAAAACCGGTACGGGACGGGTAGGCGCATATTGGAGGTCGTTTTGCATGGTGGCTGCAACCGTTGCAATGGCGGCAATGCGATCCTCTAAGTCGCTGCCGAGTAGATAGGTCATCGCCCCTCCTTGCGAAAGCCCAGTGGCATAGACGCGGGCCAGGTCGATGCCAAATTCCTGAAACACCTGATCGATCAGGGAGCTGATAAAGGCCACATCATCCACTAAATCCGGGCTACGTCCGGCATTCCACCCGGGACCAGTGTCTCCCAGTGACTCCCGGATGAATCCTTGAGGATAGGCGATCAGGAAGCCTGCAGTGTCGGCCACCGGCAACATATCCGAAACCGTCAGCTGATCAATGCTACTGGCGGCGAAACCGTGCAGGTTGATCACCAGGGGCCACGGCTCCGTCTCGTTATAATTGGCAGGGACGTATAGCTTGTACGTACGTTCGGTGCCGGCGACCATCAAACTACGATCCAGAAGCCCGGAATTTCCCGACGCTTCAATCGTGGTACCGGCCCTCGGATTCGGATGGCTGAAACGCTGGAAGAAATGCCACATCTCGACGCTGGAACTTACATCGCGGTTGACATTGCCCAAAATTTCAAAACCCGGTGGTGCGGGAGGACCATCCGACCAGGTATGACCACCATTGGTCACCTCATAGAGGCGTACTTCTGCTCCCATATCACAATTTTCAAAGACCTTGAGAATGACCGTCGAGCTGTCCGTTGTATTGGTGTCCGGCAGGTTGCTGTCGGTAGAGATGTCGTCGCAGCTGTTTTTAGCAGCAACGCCGGCGGCGAGGTCCATGGCGCCCAATACAAAACCCGGAATACCGGCAAAGGGTGTCAATACATCGGCCGTTCCGTGCATGAGCAGGGTTGGTACGGGATTATCAAAACTGCAGCTGTCTAACTGCTGAGGTGTAAATGGTACGGCTACACCTGCTGCGGCAGCAATCCGGTCGTTCAAAACGCATGATAGGGCCAGGCTCATTTGCCCACCGTTATCCAGGCCGGTGGCATATACCTTAGCGAGATCGATCTCGAAGTTTGTCCACGCATGATCGATGAGCCGGTTCAGTGCCCCGACGTCATTGCGGCCGGTCCACCAATCCGTATTCCAGCCGGTACCTTCCGATCCATCCGGAGCCGCCGTATTCAGTCCTTGGGGATAGGCGATCAGGAAGCCAGCCGTATCGGCCACTTCATTCAGTTGCGAGGTGAAGGTCTGAAGGCCGGTATTCGAACCGAAGCCGTGTAAATTGAGTACCAGCGGCCACGGTTCGGAGCCATCGTAGTTCGCGGGTACATATACCTGATAAGTACGGATGTTCCCGTCAAAAGTAAAGCTAAGATCTACCGCTTGCCCCATTTGGGCGTAAACCAGGCCGGTAGAGGTCAGCAAAAAGAAAGGTAGGAAAGTGATAATTCGTTTCATAAATATATCGGTTTGTAAATGGAGAAATGTAGGTGCTGGGCACAGGGGGCACTATATGCCATTTGCCCTCACTGCTAAAATCTTAGGATTGGGAGAGAACAGTTGGTAATTATCTTACAGATGTTGGTAATTATCATACATGGACGGGCGGATGGTCTTGTTCCGAATAGCAGGAGAGTACGTCAAGCGGAAATTCCAAATGGAAGGTACTACCTTGACCGGGGGTCGAATCCAACCAAATTTGCCCCTTCAGGTTGGTCATGATCTTTTTACAATTGGCCAGGCCCAGACCAACTCCCGGATATTCAGTGTAATTGTGTAGCCGGTTGAACATCATAAATATCTTTTGATGGTACTGGCGTTCAATCCCGATTCCATTGTCTTTAACGGTCAGGAGGATGGCGTTTTCCGTGCATTGATGGTCAATCCGAATGACTTTTCGATCTCGCTCATTGTACTTTAGTGCATTTTCCATCAGGTTATACAGCAGGGTTTTGAGGCTGTTCCGATTCGCATTGAAAAGCGGGAGTTCACCCCTGAAGATTTGTACATCCTGTTCGGGCATCGCGGCGGACAGCACTTCATCAAGGTGGTCAATCACGGAATTGAGATCAACTACTTCCTTTTTCCCTTTGAGGTCATGGGTGAGTTTGTTGTACAGCAGGATTTCTTCAACCAGGTCATTCATCCGCAAGGCACTGTCTTCCACATATTGCAGATATGGCTCCACTCTTGCCTGCCATTCGGGATCTGCCCTTTTCTGAATCAGCCCTAAGAAACTAATGATCGACCTAAGGGGGGTCTTCAAATCATGGGATGCTGCAAAGGTAAAGCCTTCCAAGTCGTGCAATGCCTGAGTTAGTTGTTGGTTATTGATTCTGAGATCGCGCACTAAATGCTCGGTCTTGGATTCATATCGCCTAATTTCAAGCAACAACATAATCATTAAACCAGCGAGTGTAAAACCCGTTATCAGGAAACACATGATCTCAATTGACACATTGAAGTCGGGGCGGTTGGTCAATATCGGACCACTGGAATACAGAAATACCTTCGCACTGATGAATAGCAATGCGTTGAAACTGGTGAAAACTACTTTTAACCAGATGCGGGTAAAAGAAAAGATACTACTAAGTATGTAAATGAAAAATACATATTCCAGGCCGGCATTGGTCCCGGTCAACAGCAATAGACCAAATATGATTATTGGGTGGACGGTGTTGTTGATAAGGTAGGCCATGGTGGGGCTCCGGTATTTCACGATGAACATCGAAACCAAGTGAACACCGAAGATCAAGGTAGCAAAAGATACGGTGAACCAATCGGATTGACACATTTCCAAAATTAGGATCAGGGCCAAAAAAATGGCCACTCCGAAACTAAGTCCATTCAAAATTTTGAGTCGAACCCGTTGCAGGTTGGACATATTGGGCTGCATACCACTTTGTAAATGGGCATTCCACCAACGTAGCATCTTCTCTTTCATCATTTGCTTTTATATGACGCCCACTGTCTGAATCGGGCGGTAGCTCAATCGTGATGTGCATCCACTAATTCAGTGAGCATTTGCTGGACCAGTGGTTTAATGCGATAGCCGCTCACCAATGGGATCTGTTTCGCTCTTTGGATGTCCGCCGGATAAGAAGAGGTAGACAACATAATGATGGTTGGTGGTACCAGTACGTGCGAGAAGAACTGTTCGCACTTTTGTAAGAATTCCCATCCGCTCATTCTCGGCATATTGATGTCCAGAAAAATGATGTCCGGCATCGGATTTTGGTCGGTGCCGGCCAGGCGCAGATAGGTCAAAGAATCCTGACCGGAATCTTTGATCACAATAGTATTGGTACAATCCGCTTCTTCGAGCACAATTCGATGATAAACATTGGTGGGCAGATCATCATCGATCAGCATGATACAATTTAGCTTCTTTACTGACATGATTCCGTTGATTTAATCATTTAAGGGACGATGTCTAAGTGTGGCTATGCAGTGAGAGGAAATGATTATCCCGTAGTCAGGTTGTACAACCGGATTTGGCGAATGGTAATGGACAATGTACAAAAATAGAGAGGGTACCCATGTTTCATAAGGGGTAAATGGTGACATGACAGATTTACCGGCTCTTATTCCCGCCTCTTAGTTCTTTTGCAGTCTCACTTGCGGTCTTTCCGTAGTATTGTGAAAAAAGCCTCGAAAAATAGCTGAGATCTTTGAACCCGACTGAAAAGGCAACTTCCGACACATTCATCTCGGTTGTTTCAAACAATTTATAAGCTTCTTGCAATCGAATTTGACGGATGAAGTGAGAAGTGGATTTTCCGGTTAAAGCTTTTAGTTTGCGATAGACGTGGGTGCTACTTAGGTAAACGGCAGCAGCCACGTCTTCCACTCCAAAATCTTCGTCATCCAGATGGTCTAAAATCAGTTGCCGAACCTTTAAAACAAAGGCATCTTCTCTTTGTCGATTGCTTTCCCGACTGAATTCCGGTTGATTGTACTTAGCCTGTAAAAGCTCCCGGAGAGCGATTAATTTTTCTAGGCGAATATGTAATTCTTGTCGATGAAAAGGTTTGGTCAGGTATGCATCGGCGCCGTATTCCAATCCCTCCAACTTGGAATCCAGGTCTGCTTTGGCGGTCAAGAGTACGATGGGGATGTGGTCGGTTCTGGGATCGGTCTTTAAATCTGCGCAAAGTTCAAAACCGTCTTTTTCGGGCATCATGACATCGCAGATAATGATGTCTGGTACGATTTGCCGGGCCAAATCCACGCCTTCCCGACCGTTGCGTGCATAATGTAACAGATAGGTAGCCTTTAGACAATCGGTCAGGTAGTGCATGACGTCTTGATTGTCTTCGACGAGCAGCAAAGTCGGCTGATTTTTTTTGGATTGGGTAACGTCAGTCGGTGATTCGAGAGCAGGGAGTGCTGCCTGATCACGAGGTTTAAGAAGGGCTTGGTCTGACATCGGGAGCGGGTATTTACCAGTACTTTCCAACGACGCTTCGTGCGTGATTGGCAAGCGGATCGT
>JANQRV010000355.1 GCA_028284395.1 Saprospiraceae bacterium | reverse complement strand
GCGATCTGATGGCCACCTTTGCTGATTTGGCAGATCTTGAACTTACAGAGAGTCAAGGCCCCGACTCGGTCAGCTTTGCAAGCGTTCTCCGTAATCATAGAGCGGATACACCTCGACAACACCTGATCATGCAATCCGCCAATCAATCATTCGTCGTACGGGATGGCTTTTGGAAGTTGTGCCTGGCACCGGGTAGCGGGGCTCGCGCGATCTGGGGAAACAAACCCTTGCCGGAAGTTGCTTGGGGTGAAGCACTAATCGAGTTTGGTAAACCAGCCACCCGAGAAGAGTTTTTGAAGGCTCCATTCGTTCAGCTCTTTAACCTGGAAAATGATCCAGGGGAAGACCACAACCTGGCGACGAAACATCCAGACCGGGTAGACGCCATGGTGGCGGTCCTCATGGATCGTATCGAACGTGGTCGCAGCACCCCCGGGCCCAACCTTAAAAACGACAGGCCCATCGTCATTCACCGAAACCTGCCCGACCTTGTACATAGACAACTTTAGTAGGGCCCGGTTTCAGACTGGAGCACAATCAAGTAATTGCACTCCTGGCTAATGCCAATTACATTAGTTATATAAAATCTTTTTAGGATTAACCCTCAATGAATACTCCATCAAGATTGATAGTATTTAGTATCTGCCTTGGTCTTCTTCTGATTTTTGTCGTTCTTAAACATCCCCAAGACTCAATTTCAAAAATCGATTCTTCCCCATTGACAAGAAGTGAATCAAAAGCCCAAGGAACAACTACGGCAGCCCATCAAGATTTAGGAGATCCGCCTTGGGAACTCATAGATATAGACTATTGGCCAAGTGACGCTATCATCGAAGAAAAAAAGTCGTTCGATGCACGCCTGAATCTAGTTCATGTCGACCGTCTCATAATTGAGGACCCAGCCTTGGGGCTCATTTTGGAGACGAAAACCTATAGAAAGGATGCCTCAAACGAAGCACACACACTAATCGAACACTCAGAAACATCAGCCGATAGCGTTTTGGTTTTACTGGCCACATCCAGTTCCGTAAACCAACTGGATGATCTAGTTTCGAAAGAGATTGTATACCAGGTAGAAAAGCTCACTCGGGAGGGTTTGTTCAGGGTGCATTTTTCCGAAATCGATTCTATTGAAAAAGCCTTGGAAGCGAGGACAAGGCTTACACCCTATATACTGTCAGGACTTTTTGAATACGTTGAACTCGATCATTTGGTCCGCACCTCCATCGATCCAAATGATGAGCACTATCAGACAGGAGAACTTTGGGGGCTACACAACACTGGCCAAAACGGAGGAACACCAGATATCGATATTGATGCACCTGAAGGTTGGGACATTCGCACCAGCGCAGAAGGAGTAGTCGTAGCAGTCCTGGATACCGGAATTAACTACAATCACGAAGACCTACGAGACAATATCTGGATTAATCCAGGCGAGATCCCTGGAAACGGAATCGACGACGATGACAACGGCTACGTTGATGACGTCCATGGCGTTGATATTCTAAACAATGATGGTGATCCGATGGATGATCACTTTCATGGCACTCATGCCGCAGGAACGATTGGCGCGGTGGGCGGAAACAATGTAGGTATAACTGGAGTGTGTTGGACGACCAAGTTAATGGCCTGCAAGTTCTTGTCATCAAACGGCCAGGGATGGGTCTCTGATGCCATCCAGTCTATCGACTATGCAATCGCAAATGGGGCAAGCGTGATAAATAACAGCTGGGGTGGCGGCCCTTACTCTCGGTCTCTAAAAGACGCCCTTAGGAGAGCGAACGATGCAGGTGTTATAGCCGTTTCTGCTGCGGGAAATAACTCCAGAAATACGGATACATACCCCGTGTTTCCTGCGTTCTATTCATTGCCCAATATTATTTCTGTTGCTGCCATAAATTCAGACGGGCTCGGATCTTCGTTTTCCAACTATGGACCCTACAGTGTCGATATTGCAGCTCCCGGAGAAGATATTCTATCAACCGATGTCACAAATAACGGATACCGCGTATTGAGTGGAACTTCGATGGCAGCACCTCATGTTACCGGAGTGGTAGCACTTACGATGGCTGAATATCCGGAGTTGGATACTCCAGACATCATTCGTCGTGTAACCCAATCAGGGCAGCCTATAGATGAATTGGAAGGCTTCTTGCGCCATCCGACCTGCGTAAACCTTTTCAATGCATTATCGGAAGAAACCATAGAAGATCTTCCCATTTTCATCGAAGCTCCCGATCAGCAAATTCAAACTTATGCCGGCGAGACCCTGCGCATTCAAGTTGAGACAGACAGTAATAGCCCCGTCACCTATTCATGGCAGCTTGATGGAAATACGATCGAAGGCGAAGAAACCAGTGAACTTTCCACGACCTTGGTAAACCTTTTGGACCAGGGTTTTTACACAGTAACAGCGACCAATGAGATGGGCGCAAGCTCAGCAAGTTTCTGGATAAAGTTAATTCCCAAGATCCCCGATTCGCTTGTACATTCCATGACCGGTGAACTAAATTCGTTTTACGCCAATGACCTACTGACCTGGGTTGATGAATATCCTTTCGACAGCACGGATGGAAAAAGCAGCTTCGTTCTCTTTCCTAATCGCTTCGCGGGCCTATGGGATAGCGTCACCACCAATGTAATGGGGCCCGGTGTCATCTCGTTTGATTGGAGAAAGCACTCCAACGAGGAGAGAACGCTGGTTTATTTTGATGCAGGAGAAAATGAGTTTTGGACTCCTGGTAACGACTGGAGTTCTATCTTGGCAAATCTACCTGAACAGAGAAATTACCCAATCACATGGACCGTAGCTAAGGAAAATCACGAAGGAGGTGTCCTAATTGATAATCTTAAGTTTACGCCTGACGATTCAAACTACATAAGCATTCTAAACCACCCGGAATCGGTATACGCAAAGGAAGGCGATTCAGTATGGTTTGAGGTCTCCGCATCCGGACCTGACCTCAACTATCAATGGTACTATGATCTTGAGGTGCCGGTAGGAGGCAATTCATCGAAGCTTGTTCTACAATCAGTCCGGTTGGAAGACAGCGGAAGCTATCATGTAGAAATTTCAAACGGAGACACTGTGGTGCGGAGCCTCAATGCGAAATTGGAGGTTGGCAATACACCCGCACAGATAATTGGCCGCCACCAGCCCATTGCCGACGGTTTTCCTCTGAACGACGTCAACATGCCGTTGGGCGCACATTTCGTATTGGACGTAGAAGTGGTGGGAAACGAACCCATCGAATATTCCTGGTACAAGGATGGCGTTTTGCTGGAAGGGGCGAATACCAACCGATTGGTATTTGACCCGATAACTTCCGCAAACTCCGGGGATTACAGGCTGCTTGTTGAAAATGAATACAACGAAGAGCCGGTAACTGTCCGATTCGGAGTCAACGACCGGCAATGGTCTGACTACCATTTTTCCATGCCTCCACATTCAGAACAAACTATTGTCGGAGATCCCGTAAGTATATTTGCCTCCGCTGAAGGAGAGCTTCCTTTATCTTATCAATGGTATCGACGTGGAACCCGGCTTCCGGATCAGACCGACAAGACCCTTAATTTTGATGTAATGACACGGGAGCTTGAGGATGAGTATTTGGTTCTTGCACAAGGTCCTCAGGGTTTATTGTTCAGCGAGCTGGTTCAGCTAAAGGCGGTTAGCAGGATTGGAGAAGCATTGGAACAACCAGGCCTCACTTGGAAAACAAGCGGTTCATTTTTATTTCAGGTGCAAGCGGAGGACACATACGACGGCGAAGACGCCCTGATCTCAGCGCTTTTGGGAGAAGGAACTCCCGGCATTGTGTCGACTCAGGTTACCGGCCCAACCGTTATGTCATTTTGGTGGAAAACAGATTTATGGTATCTGCCCATAACACTCTACCTGGACAGTTCCAAACTTGTCTCCTGCCCGGCCACTACGTCGTGGACTCAACAACACGTATTTATTCCCGAGGGAATTCACGATATTTGGTGGGAAGTCTCGGATGAGAATTCTGGACTTGATTATATCCAATTCTCAAACGAGCCGGGATTTTTTCAGTTACCGGAACCGATTGCTGAGTTCCCCGGTCGATCCATCGTACTGAAAACCCAGGCTGTTGGTATAAACGAACTAAATTACCAATGGTTTTTTAATGGCCAAGCATTAGAGGGGGAGACGGGATCAACCCTCGTTATCGAAGAGCTTCAAGCAAGCGATGCAGGCTCCTACACGGTCAGGGCAATCACCGAAACCAGATCCATAGTCAGCGATCCCGTCAAGGTTACGGCGGCCGATGTCTTATCCAAAATCTTGCCTGGTGCCTCGTTTGTGGAATCTTTTTCAATCGATGATGTGTGGAGAATTTTGGACCCGGAGAACGGAGAAGAAGGGTATACCCTATACACCCCTGACAATGCCAGAAACCTGCAAAACAGTTTTGAAATAACCGTCGAAGGTCCCGGATACATCACATTCGAACACAAGAAGCCGAGCAATCAGGGAAGTGATTTGGTAGTACTGCTCGATGGAACGACTCCTCTGCCCATCGGCCCTCGAAATTATTGGACGTCGGATGTACTGCTTATTCCTGAGGGAGTACACACGGTTACCTGGAACTACACACCCTTCGGACAAGCGGAAGACGAAAGTCATGGCTTCGGTTACTATCTAAAAAACCTCCGATTTACCAAAAACCCGGTGGTGACCAAGGTACAACGATGGGGTGCTAGAAAAACAGACAGTTGGCTCTCGATTGCGGCTTGGACCAAAGTTTTAGAACCATCGACACAGGAGTGGTTTAAAGATGATTTGAAATTAGAAGGCGCAAGCGGCCCCGAGTACTTTTTCACAGATATTTCCGAAAACACGGAAGGGCTGTACAAAACCGTTATCACGGATGCTTACGGAAATTCCACCTCTGAGGAATTTCCTATCATAGTCTCCGAAAACATCCTGGAAGCCATTGAGGTAAAGACTTTGGGAACCGTAAATGATTATAGCTGGTCGGCAAATATACCTGGAAATAATTATTGGAGAAGCCAAAAGGAAGATACCTGGGATGGAGAGGATGCACTTTGGACCGGAAATGAAACTGGTCTTGCTCACCTGCAAATTTTCTTGAGTGACGTAGAGAATAGTTTTCGCTTTCGATGGAAATCAACTAATGAGCAAGCTTTCCCTGACCAATTCATCAAGTTCGACGCTCACGTCGAAGAAGTTGAGACCGGTGAAGACTTTTTCATCACGAGATACTTAAAGGGAACAGGAGAATGGGAAACAATCGACCTACTGATTAATGAACCATCCGAAGTTCACCTGCGATTTGACGTAATTCAAGATTCTGAGAATTATTCACCATCCGGATTATGGCTCGATGCATTCGAAGTAATAGCGGAAGACACCATAGCGATCACCAGACAACC
>JANQRV010000343.1 GCA_028284395.1 Saprospiraceae bacterium | reverse complement strand
TGGTAGACCAACTCAATGATTTGGGTATCGAACCTCGCTACGTCGCCTCGCTCAATGGATCGGGCCAGCACTTTCCGGCAATCATCGAGTTCATCAAGCCGCGAGGCCACATCGCACTAATCGATGATCCGGAGACCATCGACATTCGGTCGATCAAACTCAAGGCACTGAGTTTTAGCTGGGAATTCATGTTTGCACGGCCAATGTTTCAAACGGACGACCTGCAACAACAGCACGAATTACTCAACCGAGTTTCCACATTAATCGATGCTGGCACCGTGGTCTCTACCGTTACTAACCATTTAGGAAAAATCAATGTGGAGAACCTCAAACATGCACATAAGCTACAGGAAAGTGGACGGGTTATTGGCAAAAATGTCCTAGGAGGATTTTGATACGCTTAAGAAAATGATCAAGAATCGTGGTAAAGATTATCTGAAGTCATTTTTTTGCCAGCCAATGCCGTACTCAAAGAGTATGGCAGCTTAACCAGAAAAAATCAAACAATGAGTAAAAACATTATCTGGACCGTAGAAGGCACTATCAAAGAGGGCCAATTCGAGGATTTGACCTCACTTATGGAAGAAATGGTTGAAACCGTACAAAAAGAACCTGGTACATTGAATTATGAGTGGACGCTGGGGGACGACGGTGAAAGTCTGCACGTATATGAGCGATATAGGGATGTAGATGCTACAATCGCACATTTGTCTACTTGGGCCATATTTGCCGACCGTTTTACTTCGGTTGTAGACATTACCCGATTTGTCGTTTTCAGTGAACTGCCTTCATCTTTGCAAGATGCAGTAGGCGGGCTGAAACCAATCTACATGAAACCCATCGGAGGATTTGCAAAATAAGATGAGCTTTCCAACCATCAACAAAGGATACAATGCAGTCTTTCGACAGGGTCGACTGAGTCTTGGCATCGTCGTTCCGATAGAGGCTTATACCACCGGACCAGTTCCAACCATGGCCCGACACTTGGAACGCATTCAACTGGTAGAAGAATTGGGATTTTCCGCCATCTGGCTGAGAGATGTACCATTCAATGTACCTTCATTTGGCGACGCCGGCCAAACCTACGACCCGCTGGTATACCTCGGCTTTTTAGCCGGGCGAACCAATCGGATTGCTTTGGGAGTAGCCAGTATTATCTTACCCTTGCGACATCCGGCCCACGTAGCAAAAGCTGCCGCCACCGCTGACGTACTTTCCGGTGGACGCCTGATCTTAGGAGTAGCATCTGGTGACCGGCCTCAGGAATATCCGGCTCACAATGTCGCCTTTGCCGAACGCGGGACAAGGTTTCGGGATTCCTTTAGCTACATTAGGAACATGAGCATAAATACTCCAATCTTCGACAATGCTTTTGGAAATCCGAACGGAAGCATGGACATGCTTCCCAAACCAACCGGGGGCAAACTCCCTTTACTCATCACCGGAGGCAGTCAACAAAATCCAAAGTGGATCGCAGAAAATGGCGATGGCTGGATGATCTATCCGCGCAACCCTGCTTTGCAAAAACAGGTCGTTCAGGACTATAGAACTCAGGTCGAAGCGGTCGGAAGACCGGCTCAACCGGTAATGCAGCCACTTTATATAGATTTAGTTGCGAATGACGATGCACATCCGCAACCCATTCATCTGGGTTGGCGGCTCGGGCTGAATGCACTGAGAGCATATCTCAAACTCCTGGAAGAAATCGGTGTCAATCACCTTGCCTTAAACCTGCGTTTTAACCAGGCAGACATCGAGTCGACGTTAGGGCGTCTCTCGGAGGAGCTACTGCCGGATTTCAGCAAATAAGAAAAGAAAAACATGCAAAAGAAAATTCTACTGACGGGGTCTACCGACGGTATCGGTTTAGAAGCTGCTAAGATGTTGGTCGCATCCGGGCATCACGTCATGCTCCATGGCCGAAATCCGGCAAAATTAGAGGCGGTACAAAAGATACTATCAGACATTCCAGGAACGGGAAGTACGGAGCAATTTGTTGCTGACCTATCTCGCATGGATGCCGTCGAAAAATTTGCACAGTACGTGCTAGAAAGTCATGATAAAATCGATGTTTTAATTAATAATGCCGGCGTCTATCGGACTTCCGAGCCGGTTACGAAAGACGGATTGGATAGTCGGTTTGCCGTAAATACAATCGCACCATACCTGCTGACAAAGCGACTGTTGCCTATTCTGGGGACGGACGGACGAGTCGTCAATGTATCTTCAGCAGCACAATCTCCAGTCGATCCCAAAGCCCTTTCCGGCTCGATCAATCTCCCGGCTGGCATTGCTTACGCTCAGAGCAAACTGGCCTTGATCATGTGGTCGCGCAATATGGCGCTTTCACTTGAAGGCAGCGGACCAGCGATCATTTCAATCAATCCCGGATCCATGCTGGCAAGTAAAATGGTTAAAGAAGCTTATGGGGTCAATGGTCGCGACATCCGTATTGGCGGTGATATCCTGACTCGTGCTGCGCTGGCTAGTGAGTTCGCCACCGCTTCGGGTCGGTATTTTGACAATGATTCAGGCCAATTTGCCGCGCCGCATCCCGATGCATTAGATCTGGAGAAATCCGGGAGTATTGAACGAATCATAGCGGATATACTGAATGAGATACTGAAAAAAGATTAGGAATACCCTCCGGGGGGAATTCCGGAAGACCACGCCATCCTTAATGACAATTTTTTCCGCCGGGAAGTGCCGGCCAAAATCTTGGCCGATAAGTCTCCACCACCTCAGTAGCCATTCAATAGCCAATGGTCACTGTAATTCCAGGCCCAACGAAGTTGTACTTCTCCCAATTCGCGTGACTGGTGTAACGAAAGACCGTTTTCGAGCCGAGCAGTCCCATGGAAAACAATAACCGCTCATTGCCGAAGTCCTCGATCCATTCCAAAGTAACCACAAAATCATCTTTCAAAATAATGTTGTAGGGTTCCAGGTCCACTTCGATTATGCCTTGTTTAATGGTACTGCTGATGATGATGTCTTTTTGAGGTAGTTTCTCAAAGGGTAAATCATCTTTTATCGAATAAAAGTTGAGTCGAAACTTAATCGAATCATAGTCATTCCTGGCAATAGAAATACGGCAGTTCAGAACCTGTGCCGGGCGAAATCGCTTTTTCAGCTTGATCATTGCCCCTCCTTCCCGTCCGAGAAGATCGCCCGCAAAACCATCTGTCATTTTACGAGAGGTCGTTCGGTTTCCCAATACTTTGGTTTTAGTGTATTTGGGTACGACAACCACCTCCGGCAAGGTGAGATTGGCAGGAGCAAGAAGAACAACGCTACCGGCAGCCATTTTCTTCTTGAATTCGTCCACCCGATGGGTTTGGCTTTTGTATCCTACCATCGAGATTTTCAATTCTTCATTGTCCAAATTTGCCGGTAGTCTTAGTTGGAAACTGCCATTGGGAGCGGAAACGGTTCCCACATTTTTACCAACTACCCCAATGTTGACGTAAGGTAATCCACGCTTGGTTTTGGCATCGAGAATTTCGCCTTTCATACTATTTTGGGCGAAAAACAGGAAGGGGCTTAGCATATAACTAAGCAACAACAATTTTTGCATCGGGTCATTTCATTTATTATACAATAACGACGAACCCCTTCTGCCAGTTGTTACAGAATAATAGAAAGACTTGCAATTGATCGTACTTCCAGGACTGAAAAGAGCATTTTTTGTTAGCTTTGAAGAGCTGTCCAACAATCTCCGATATAGAAAAATCAAGTATCAAAATCGACGATGAAAATGAAATACCCTCAAAACCGCAAAAGTCTTAAGGTTGCGCGGATACTGACATCAACTTTGATGTTGGTCGCTTTTACTTGCCTGCTTTCCTGTAAGAAAAGCAGCCCCCCAACCCAAGTTGATCGGCCCAATATCATCTTGATCATGACGGATGACCAGGGCATTGGTGATTTAGGTGTCATGGGCAACTCCATCATCGAGACGCCTCACATCGATGCCATGGCAGCAAGGAGCGCTTCCCTGAGTAGGTTTTACGTTAGTCCGGTATGCAGTCCTACCCGAGCTTGCCTTATGACGGGCAGGTACAATTACCGAACGCGGGTGATAGACACCTGGGTGGGCAGATCGATGATGGATACCGAAGAAGTCACCATAGCAGAAATTCTGCAAGAAGCCGGTTATGCGACCGGCATTTTTGGCAAATGGCATCTGGGCGATTGTTACCCCATGCGTCCCATCGATCAAGGGTTCGAAGAGGCATTGGTCCATAAAGGAGGGGGATTGGCCCAGCCTTCAGAGCCTTTTGAAAACCAGCGAAGATATACGGATCCGCTGCTTTTTCACAATGGCAAACAAGTTCAGACCAAGGGTTACTGCACGGATGTTTATTTCGACGGAGCCCTGGATTTCATCAGAAAGTCTCAGGCAGAAAACAGGCCCTTTTTCTCCTACATCGCCATGAACGCCCCCCACGGCCCCTACCACGACGTTCCGGAGGACTTAAAGGCCAAATACCGGGAAAAAGACATCTCCTCCATTTCGTTAGGCAAGTCCAAAACCGATGAAAAAACACTGGACAATGTGGCCGGAGTACTGGCAATGATCGAGAATGTCGATCAAAATGTTGGTAAGCTTTTTGCAAAACTGGACGAATGGAGGCTCACCCAAAACACGCTGGTTATCTTCATGGTCGACAACGGCCCCAATAGTCTCCGATATGTCATGAACCTAAGAGGAATGAAAACCAATGTCCATGAGGGCGGGATCCGCTCTCCTTTTTTTGCCCACTGGCCGGCCCGACTGGATGCCGGTGCCAGTAGTGATCGGATCGCAGCACACATCGACCTACTGCCTACTTTCTTGGAGGCCGCAGGTGTCGACATTCCCGATGGTCTTCAACTCGACGGGAAGAGCTTACTGCCCCTGCTGCAAGGACAAGTGGAAGGCTGGGAAGACCGCAATTTGTTCCTCCAGGTTCACCGGGGGGATCACCCTGTTAAATACCACCATTTTGCCGCGGTCGGACAAACGTACAAATTGCTACATCCTACCGGTTTTGGCAAGGAGGAAATGCCGAAAGATATTGCTTACGAATTGTACAATCTGGAAAAAGACCCCGGAGAATCCCACAACCTGGCGGCTACTCACCCTGAAGAAAAAGAACGATTGATGAAGGCCTACGAAACCTGGTTCGAGGACGTTTCTTCCACCCGGCCCGACAATTACGCCAAACCGGCCATTGTAATTGGATACGACCGCGAAATTGCTACCGCCTTGACTCCACAGGATTGGACAAGGCGCTCCGGTCGTAGTTGGGGAGATTCGGGCTCTTGGAAACTGGAATTGAATCGTGCTGCGACTTTCGACATCGAAGTTAAACTACCGGAAGCCAAACCAGATTCTGAAGTAACTTTAGAGTTGGCGGGACAAGTGCTAACGAAAAAGTTTCCGCCGGACCAGACTTCCGTAAAATTCGAGCAGGTTTCGCTATCAGCCGGCATGCTCACGCTAACCGGAATGGTAGTGGCACCGCAAGGCATTCCAAGTCGTCTATTTCACGTGGTTATGACACGAAAGTGATCCGGCCCACAATTTGATCATGGCGCTCCCCGAAAATTTAATGAACACCATTTAAACCAATTTAGGCCACGCGGGTCTAAGTCTAAAAAAACAAGATGATCCGCTTATTACTTTTTTTAGTCTTGGTACTTACTTTTGCTTGCAATGACGAAGAAGTCACTGCCGAAGCCCCAATGAACGAACAACAAGACCCATATTTTCCGCCAAACAGCACCGAGAACTGGGAGACGACGTCGATCGATCTACTCAATTGGAATGAAGACCGGATGGAAGATCTATACAAATTTCTGGAAAATAATGGCACCAGAGCTTTCCTGATACTCAAAGACGGAAGGATTGCGGTGGAAAAATACTGGGGCAAGAACATTGCTAACACCGCTCCATTCGGCCGGGAATCGAAGTGGTACTGGGCCTCAGCCGGCAAGACACTGACGGCCTTCCTGGTTGGCCTTAGTCAAGAACAAGGGTTTCTAAACATTGAAGACCGAACCTCGGCTCATCTTGGAGTCGGGTGGACCAGCTTACCGCCGGAAAAAGAGGATTTGATCAGGGTTCGGCACCAGTTGACAATGACCACCGGACTCGATTTTGGCGTAGACGATTTGCATTGTACTGATCCCGAATGCTTACAGTTCAAAGCCAATGCTGGAAGCCGGTGGTTTTACCACAATGCCCCTTATACCCTTTTAGAACGAGTGGTCAGCAATGCCACGGGAATCTCTTACAACGAATTCACCAATCGTCACCTGGAAGAGCAGATCGGGATGAGCGGCAATTGGGTCGAAAGCGGATTCAACAATGTTTACTGGAGTAAAGCCCGCGATGCTGCCCGCTTTGGATTATTGATTCTGAATGAGGGAAAATGGAAAGAAAATCGAATCATGTCCGATCTCGACTACTTCCAATCGATGGTCCAAAGCTCCCAGGATTTGAACGCGGCCTACGGTTACCTCTGGTGGCTCAATGGCGAGAGTCCGGTCATCATGCCGGGGTCACCCCGCGCCCTCCAAACGACACTGGCACCGGATGGGCCGGTTGATCTCTTTGCCGCCATGGGTAAGAACGGCCAATTCATCGACATTGTACCCAGTCAACACTTGGTAGTCATCAGGATGGGAGAAGCACCCGAAGACTCCTTGGTGCCCGTTCTGTTTCACAATGAGATCTGGAAAAAACTCAGTAATATATTGAATTAGACGGTCTGCAACCAGTGACCAATTTTGAACGAAGAATGTCCGAATACGAACACTTCAAATTGTTTCTTCGAGCAGCTCTACCTCAGGAACAGAGCTATTCCGACATTTCCGGCGTTTGGCATCAATTTTGACTAAAAGGCAGAGAACCTTACAATGCTGATATAGATGCTGCAAAATTATGTGAAGATCGCCATCCGAAACTTGTTGAAAAACCGGGTAAACTCCGTTATCAATATTTCAGGCCTAACGATTGGATTGACCGCTTTTATACTAATTTGCCTGTACATTCGCTACGAATTAAGCTATGACGACCATTTTAAGGATGCCCATCAAATCTACCGGGTCGCACAAATTCACAAAGGAGATGTATACAAGGGTTCTGACCGCTCCGCCGTCTCCCCGGCACCATTGGGCCCAACCATGAAAGAGGAATTCCCCGAAATAGAAGCAACGACCACCCTGCATATTCAGGAACAATTGTTGACTCGAGATGAGCACACCTTCTACGAAAACGGTTTATTTGCTAATGAATTTCTTTTCGACGTTTTTTCTTTTTCGGTCATTGAAGGTGAGGGAGAGATTGCTCTACAAGATCCTGCTTCCATCCTGCTGACCCGCTCAACGGCAAAGAAATATTTTGGAGAAACTTCTCCAATCAACCAAACGATTACCCTTGGTAATGAGCGACTACTGACCGTCAAGGGAGTCGTCGAAGACAATCCGGCGAACCAACATTTTACTTTTGACTACATTACATCCTGGAAGAATCTTCCTTTCTACGACGAACAAGACGTCTGGTACAGCAATACCTCCTGGTACAGCCACAACTATTATACCTATGTCCTGGTATCCCCAACGACCCACATCAAGACACTGGAGTCAAAATTAGCGACTCTAGGCCGGCATTACGACGGGGAACGGTTTCCGAATGGCATTAAACCACAGTGGTTTTTGCAGGCTTTACCCAGCATCCACCTTCACTCCCAAATCAATGAAGAGATCGGTACCACTAGCGACATCCGATACATTTACCTTTTTGCCTCTATAGCCTTCATCATTTTGCTTTTGGCCTGTATCAACTACGTAAATCTTTCTACGGCTCAGTCTCCCCGGCGAGCAAAGGAAGTGGGAGTGCGCAAGGTATTGGGATCGGATCAAAAGCAATTGCGCATGCAGTTTCTCAGCGAATCCATGCTCTTTGCACTGATCAGTCTTGGTTTGGCAATGGGCTTATTGAATGTTTTATTGCCTCCTTTCAATCAGGTATTGGAACTAGCCATTCCGTTTGACTTTCTATCCGATGGTCTTTTTTGGATTTTCTTACTTCTCGGTGTGTTGTTGATCGGTCTCCTTTCGGGTTGGTATCCCGCCCTGATCTTGTCGGCAGTTGCTCCCATCACTGCTTTCAAGGGGCTCTTCCTGAAGCAGCTCAAGAATGGCTTACACCTGCGGAATGCCCTGGTGGTAGGTCAGTTTGCGGCGGCCATCATTCTCGCTATCGGCAGCATTGTTATTTATCAGCAGCTGCAATACATTCAAAAAAAGAAACTTGGCTACAACCGCGACCGGGTCATTTATATCCCTTATCGGGGGGCTGAATATTATGAAAAAACAGCGGTAATCCGCTCGGAACTAATGAATCATCCGCAAATTGAGAACGTTTCATTTACCACCTATCTACCGCTGGACCTCAATTCACAAACGACAGTGGAAAAATGGGAAGGCAATAGCAACCAAAACTCCCTATTCATTTATCGCAATTACATCGATGCCAGCTTTCTTGATCTATTTGAGATAGAAACCGTGGAAGGAAGAGAATTTACAACTGAAAATCGTCAAGATTCAATCAACAACGGGATCATTCTCAACGAATCAGCGGTTAAAGCGCTGGGATGGAAAACAGCGGTTGGTAAACAATTCCAACGGGGCAAGGTCATTGGAGTCGTTAAAGATTTTCATTTTCAAACTTTCGATTTAGCAATCGAACCTCTGTTTATGGCCTACCGCAACCAAAACAACAGTCGCCAGGGGAATATTGCGATCAAAGTGAAAATGGAGAACATCAATAACACGCTCGCCCATGTACAGGGGGTCATGAAAAAGGCAGTTCCAAATATCCCCTTTGAATATCGGTTCATGGATGCATCTTACGATCAGCTTTACCGCGCGGAGAAACGCATCAGTCAAGTCCTGAACATCTTCACTGTCCTGGCCCTTGCCATCGCCTGTGTCGGCTTATTTGGCCTGGTTACCGACCATGTTTTGCAACGAACCAAGGAGATCGGCATTCGCAAAGTACTGGGCGCTTCGGTTTTCAACATCATCCATTTACTCTCCCGGGATTTTGTAAAGTTGGTGGCTTTTGCCCTCCTTATTGCAGTTCCGATCGCCTGGTGGGGAGCCCGGCAATGGTTAAAGGAATTTGCCTATCGCATCGACATTCATTGGCAAATCTTTGCTTTAGCGGGCTTGCTAACTATGGGATTAGCGGTAGTGACGATCTCCTTGCAAAGCCTGAGAGCCGCTACGGCCAATCCTGTGGATGCGTTGAGGGACGAATAAACACCTTTATTCGAAGTGCTTTTTATGGTGATCACCATACACCATTTCACCGGCCGCAATCGCCAAAGTCAAGCGGTTTTCCGGAGGAGGTAGCGGGCAAGTCGCAAATGCAGAAAAAGCGCAGGGAGGGTTATAGGCTTTGTTAAAATCGATCGTAATGCTATTCGTCCCCGGTTCGGGGGCATCAATAGATAGAAAACGACCACCACCATAGCTCGTTTCTCCATTGGTCAGATCTCCAAAAATTACGGTCCAAACCGGATCGCCGTAAAAACTTTCATAAGGCGAAAGTTCATATCGTTGTCCATTGACTTCGAAGACCAGCAAAGCAGGACATTTCTGGATGCGCTCAGAGCCCAATACCGTCGGAATTCCAATGAGTAGAGGTGTGTCAAACCAATCCAGTCGGACTTCCATCTGCCAATTGGGATCAACGGCAAAGTTGGGAATATCTTCAAACGCCACCAATGCTGGGCTTTGGCTGTCTTTGATCCGAATGGCAATCCCTTCAGGTCGCTTAATAGCGTAAAAATTGACACTTCCCATTTGCAAATAGGTCGTCTGGTCGTCCATGTCGTGCTGCATTTCCAACTCTGAAACGGGCGCTCCGGCATGGAGAATTTGCGCCTCCGGTGCTGCGACCAGTCGTAAGACGGTATCTGTCAAGATGAAAGTTCCAGCAAAAGGTGGCGAAGAACCGGGAAACTGAAGCGTATTCGACGAGTCAGCCCCAAAGGTACTCTCTCCTTCTTCCAGCCAATGTAAACCGACAAGGCTTAACCAGGATCTTGACGTATCTCGCATTTCTTCATTCCGACTTTCTTGCCAGGCCTCCAACTGTTGTAAATAGCTTTCCTGAGTCCCTGTTTCCGGGTGCGAGCAACCGAAAACGAAAGAAATGTAAAAAAGAGATGAGACAACGATCAGGAAATCATTATTTTGGAGCATAGCGAGTATTTTGGTGTTCAATGTACGATACGAGGAGGAATTCTCCAAAGAGGACAAAAAAGCATCCGGGGCTTCCAATAGCAGGCACAGCATCAACAGAGACAACAGAGTCAACAGAGTCAACAGAGACAACAGAAGCAACAGAAGCAATAGAAGCAATAGAAGCAATAGAGTCAATAGAGTCAATAGAAACAACAACATGAAATACCAAACAATAACACCATCCATCGAGGATCACATCCTAACCCTCACTTTAAACCGGCCGGAAGCGCTTAATGCTTTTACCGTCCAGATGGCCAATGAATTGATCGAAGTGTTCCACTGGGCCAGCGAGGACGACTCGGTAAGGGTCATTGTTGTAACCGGGGCGGGGCGGGCATTCTGTGCTGGAATGGACCTAAATGCTGCCGGCAATGTATTTGGCCTGAACGAATCCCTTCGTCCAACCGTTCGGGATATGAACGAACGGTTGGACGACCCCGAGATCTTTGAAGGGGTCCGGGATACGGGTGGTCGAGTAACCTTAGCTATTTACGATTGTAAAAAACCCGTCATTGCCGCCATCAATGGCGCAGCCGTGGGAATTGGTGCAACCATGACCTGCGCCATGGACATTCGACTTGCTTCCGAACACGCCAAGATCGGTTTTGTATTTAATAAAATTGGCATTACACCCGAGGCGTGTTCCGCGTGGTTTTTACCGCGACTAGTGGGTATGTCCACTGCCTTGGAATGGGTATATACCGGCGAAATCCTAAAGCCCGAAGACGTTTTGGCCGCCGGTTTTGTCAAAGGCATTTATTCGGCCGAAGACCTACTGGAAGAGGCGTATAAGATTGCCCGCAAAATCGTCCGTCACAGTCCGGTCGCAGTAGCTCTTTCGCGCCAAATGATGTACCGGCTTTCTGCGAAGGATCATCCCATTGAAGCGCATAAGATAGATTCTTTGGCGATTTACTATGCCAGTTTAAAAGATGGAAAAGAGGGCGTCCGATCGTTTTTGGAAAAACGACCGCCGAATTTCACACAACAGGTGTCTACAGACATGCCGGAATTCTATCCCTGGTGGGAATGATGATGATCACTGAAGCAATCGCATTAACCGCTCATTATCCTTGTGTTCATAGAAAACGTCGAACTCCATGAAATAGCCTTCCGGGTCGTAGCCGACAAAGGCCCGGTATTTTCCCTCCGGACCGGTGCTGACCTCCTCCGAACGCAACTCGAAAGGTTGATGCTTATGAACGTAATTGAACCAGCCGTCAATGTCTTTCAGGATAAAGGAAACGTTTACCGCCTTTTTCTCCGAAAACTGATGCATACCACGCCGCTCATCGACCAGGCCGATGAAACCCGTCGAGCTGCTGCGATAAATTTTCGTCCAGCCCTGGTCGGCCACCAATTCCATTCCCAAAACCTCCTGATAGAAGTTTTGCATATTCAGCAAGTCCTTATAGTAAAGCCAGGTAATGGTAGATTTAAAGCCCAGCCCAGGTGGTACTTTGCTGTTGCCTTCAGCTGGGTAAATGGTTTCGTTCGCCTCCAATAAAGGAATAAAACGTTCGTTTTCCGGATGTTGCTTAAAGGTCTCAAACTCCAGGAGATAACCTTCCGGATCGATGGCAACAAAGCCGTCGTGCGGTCCACCCTCCTTCGTTTTGTACGGATATTTGATCGGTACGTTCTCAGCTTGCAGATAGTTCCACCAGCCCTCCAATTGGTCGGTGAGCAGCGCCAGGGCCACAGTTTTTGGTTCTTCAGCCGTATGCATCCCCTTCGTTGCATCGACCAGTATGAGATATGAATCGGCTGTCATGCGGAAAATAGTAGCCATTTGATAGTCCGCCAGTAATTCCATACCCAACGTTTCGGCATAGAAACGAGTGGCGGCGGGAAGGTCTCGATAGTACAGGAAGAGGTTGGAGGCCCGAATGCCGAAATCCGCCATGGTCCGGAAGTCGGTCTGTTCGGCCAGCAGTCGATTGATACCGGAAGGGGTATAACTCAATAGGCGGCCAAATCGACGGGCAATGGCTTGCCGGGCTTGTACGTCGTACTCACCGGTTTCTTCTAGGGTCTCCTTATCTGCTTTCAGTCGGAGATAACGCTCTTTGTTTGAACCTCGGTAGATCAATAAGACTTCTTTGTTGCTGGCCACATCGGCAGGAAAAAGGTCCGTCACCAACAAATCCGACTCCCGGTAGAGTTCTACCTCGTATTTTTGGGCTACTTCCCTGGCCATGGGATAAAACTGATCCATTTCTTCGGCAGTAAATGTGGCACTCAAAGCTAGATCTTTAACACCAGCCCGAACCAGTTCGCAAAAACCGTCGAGTGTACCCAGTTGATACGTAAATTTATCCTTTTCCTGTGGTGAGGAACAACTGAACAAAAAGGCAATGAAAAAAATAGTGGAATAGGCCTTGTAAGAGTGCATAAAAAGGGTTTATCTCGATCACTCGGATGCTAATGAGTTAACACAAGGTAGTAAAAACCCAAAGAACTTGCATGCTGCGACTAAGCAACAAATTGATTATTTTTAGGTAGAAACTAAAAACGGGCCTTTTCTAAAAACCAAATCCAAAAATGGAATGCAGAGATGGTGGCAAGACTATATCCAAGATGTAAAAATAAAGATCTTGAATCAGCAGTTGATCATCGTCTCGATTTTGGTCGTTTTCTTCACCATCCAGGCCTTCGTTCTTCGCGACAAGGATTGGTGGATTTCCGCCAGCATTCTTTTAATTTGTCTCTTTTTATACTGGTTGAACAATCGGGGTTTATTCAAGATTGCGCGTTTCGTTTGGATAACGGTGTTCCCGGTACTGGTGCTTGGGATTACCTATCTCTATGGAGAGTCCCTAAGCGGCGAATATGTTTACCTCGGATTCATCGTTTCGGCGTTGGTATTCTACGAAAACAATTGGATTCGGGTCGGCCAGATTTCTCTGAGCATCTTCTTATTTTGCTTGACCAGGTACATTTACCAAAATATCGAAAGTCCGCTTTCTGCCTTCGTCTACTCCGGTAACGACATACTGGTGTTTATCGTATCCGTAGTTTGCGCCTCGATCGTGATGATCACCTTCTTCAATGAGACACTGAAACACTATGAGGCCCAAGCAAATCTCAGCCATGAACTAAAAGAGCAGAATGCTAATCTGATTCAATCGATAGAAGAACGAAGAATAACCAATGAAAAACTGGAAGAAAATCAGATTCAGCTACAAAAATCCAATGATCAACTGGTGCAGTATTCTTACGTGGCCTCCCACGATCTGAAGACACCTATCCGAAGTGTCTCCAATTTTGTCGATCTGTTAACCCGTAGGCTTCAGGAAAATGAAGATCCCGAAATTCATGAATACTTAAGTTTCATCAAGTCCGGCACCAAAAAGATGTATTACCAGGTCGAAGGCTTGCTGGAGACCTCACAGTATCGACACATCGAGCTTCATCTTCAGGAAGTCGAGATAAATGAGTTGCTGGCCCAGGTTCAGAACAATCTAAAACCGCTCATCGACAGGGTCAATGGTATCATTCGTTACCAGACACTTCCAACCATTAAAGGTGATCCCATGCACTTGGAAAGATTGTTCCAAAACCTGTTGGAAAACGGGTTAAAATACAATTCATCCGAACGGCCTACTGTAAGCATCGTTCATCGAAAAATCGAAGCAAGTCACGAATTCAGTATTACGGATAACGGTATTGGAATCGCTCCCGAATACCATCAAACCATCTTTCAAATCTTCAAGCGCTTGCATTTACCCGGCGAGTATGACGGAAACGGCATTGGTCTTGCCAATTGTAAACATATAGTAGAACTTCACGAAGGAAAGATTTGGGTTGGCCCCAGTGCCGGTCCCGGTACAACCTTTCGGTTCACTCTCCCAGCGTGAGGCCACGCCAACTCGCAGACAATTCAAACGCCCTCAAACCTCCTGATTATCTGATCTTTTCATTCACTCGCCCAAAACGATCCCGTTTCGATCGGCAAGCGCGTAGTGCTATGACTTTTTCTAGGCTAGCCTCTCCCAAGGCCCAGTAATTGCAAGAGTCTCCCCGCTTTCCTGGATATTCACAAAAAGGGTCTTACCCGACGGCGAAAAAACCAGGCCGGCAAATTCGGAAGAGGAGCTGCGATTCACTGCGAAATCGTAGATCTGACCGGATTGGTTGATGCCGCGAATGTGATTCAATTCGCCATTGTCTTCACACAGGATGACATCCCCCCATGGAGCAATGGTCAGGTTGTCGCACATGTGCAAAACCGTCTTGTCTTCCGATTCTGCGTACAATTCCAGGATGCCTGGCTGTTGTGATTCTGCATCGCTTCCCTCAGCCGGTGAAGTTTGGTAACGGAAGACTTGTCCGGCTTTCTTCGGCCCGCCGTTGGTACAGGCGAAGAACAACTCGTCTTTTCCAAACCAAATACCTTCTCCCCGGGCAAAACGCGCGGCTCCCTGCTCGAAACCACGCAGCCGTAAGTCGTTATTCGGGCTCAGGACGTCGTCGACATCCAACCACTCCACTTTCAATGGCTGATTTAATCCAACTTTGCGTGATTTCCAATTTCGAGTATCCAGACTCGGCTGGTCGATGATGGCCATTGCCTGCAAACGGCCTCCTTCATGTAACTGCCCCGGGACATTGGGTATATAGCGGTAAATGAGGCCATCTCCCTCGTCTTCCGTTTGGTACACGATACCCGTTTTGGGATCTAATGCCACTGCTTCGTGATTGAAGCGTCCCATTGCGGTGATCGGACGGGGCTCGGCCAACACCATTTTTTCCACCGCGGGCACTTCAAAGACAAATCCGTGATCCTTTTCGATTTGGCCGCCTTTCTGGGCGGTTGTCTCCTCGCAGGTCAGCCAGCTATTCCAAGGAGTAACACCGCCGGCACAGTTTCGAATGGTACCCGCCAAACTCAAATACTCCCGTTCGATCCGGCCGGTCTCCTCGTTGTAGACGAAGGTCGTTGTACCGCCAAGACTGGGGACAGTCAGATTTCCGGCATCGTACAGTTTGTTACGATCAATATTGGGTAGTAATTCGTTCTTAGCACCGAAAGGGCCTCCTTCCCGAAGATCGATACTATTTTCGTGATTTCTAACCACAATGACCCGTCCGTTGCTTCCGGCAAAGGCTCCCATGCCATCCGCTCTACCAGGAACGAAAAAACCGTCATCCATTTTGTCACCGGCTCGGGAAATGACTTCATATTCAAAGCCTTCTGGTAAATCCAGATACCGAGTAGAGTCTCCCCTCAGGGAAACGACAGCGCTGTTCTTTGCGTGGGGCTCGCGACCACTGCAACGAGATAAAGCCAGAAATCCCATGCTGACTAAAGCCGACTGCTTGATGAAGGAACGGCGGTTATAGGAATTGTATTTATGCATAATTGATCTTTTGTTACTGTTATTGCTGTTGCTTCTTTGGTTGCTGTTGTTGCTGTTGTTGCTATGGTTGCTGTTGGGAGGGAGCGTTGTGTCGGCTTGGAGTCGCCGGATCGCCTTTACCCTTGCTGCGGAACTACCTCCGAATGAACCATTGATCAAATTCAGAATCGATCTGAAAATACGTTACTTTTTCAGCTTTCAGCATTTCAATATCTCTTTCGGCTCCTTTCATCGGATCAATGTCGGTATAGTGAAAAAGGTTTATCGAAGGTACTACTTGTACCCCATACTTTTCAGCGTAGGCGACAATTTCCGGGCTCAATTCGTTTCCGTGCATAAAAAGAAAATAAAGATTGGAAACGTCTTCATTGTTTCGAATGGCTTCTTTTAAGTAAGTAAGCGGCACACCTACTTTTGCCTTACCGTGAAAATAGGCCCGGTTTTCTTTCGAACCGATGATGAGTGCTCGGTCTAATAGTCCATTATCCAGGAGGAGGCGTTCCAACTTCTCATAAAAGGAGACCGGATGGCCATCGCCTTTCGCATCGACCATAATTTGGGCTTTATCCCGACAGAGCTTCAACGCTTGTTCGAGAGATAACGGTGGGGTATTGCCCGGTGTTGCCCGCAGCTGACTAATTTCATCCCAGGTCATTTCGCTGACCAGTCGGTCCACTCCGTAAAATTGGTTGAAATCGGGGTCGTGGTGGACGACGATCTCTCCATCTTTTGTTTCCCTTAAGTCCAACTCGATCATGTAGTATCCTCGCTGGATGGCAGCCAGGATCGCTTTCTCACTATTTTCTGCATAAGTACCCTCTACCACGCCTCCACGGTGGGCGATCAATTTGGCGTGCTGATTTGGCACATAGGGAACATCTCTGGATTCGTACGGGCCAAACACTTGCTTGACCAGATACTGGTCTGTATTATCGTCCAAAATAATGACGTGGTATCGATCGCCCCCTGGATCCACCCTGACCAAGATATGACCCTCGGTACTTTGATAAGCCCGGTCGAGAGAAGGACCAATAACCATCTTATTTGCCTCCAACATGTTGGTGGCGAAAAGATCCCTTGGTCCTGGATAAAGAGTTTTGGAAGTCATGCGCCGCAACACCTGGTGCCCGGGGTGATCGGAAGACCAATTTTGATGGATGTAAATCCGAGGCTGGACGGTCTTGACAAAGAATTCGTTCATGGCATCCTGGTTACCGTGGTGATTCAGGGTCGTAATGTCCGTTGGCCCAATTGCTCCGGCAACGGGTGTTTCGACGTCGATCCACCACGGACGTTCCAAATCAGCCACACCGGGCATATCCCCACCGGTAAAATAGTCGAATTTTCCGTATTTGATCCGAATGGCATTGCTGCAGGGGTTCTCCCCTGGTCGTCGCTTCAGGGGAAGGTTTTTAGGATCGGGAAGGTATTCGAAAGTGGCATTCCCCGTTCCAGTCCAAATCGTCCCATTGGATTTTACATTCCGGACATGAAATCCCGGATAGTCGCCCCTGGCCCGACGCAAAACGATCTGATCCTTTCTCCCGGCCTTCAATTGAGCCGCTTGCAAGCCGGTCAGGCCCCGTTGCGCCTCAATGAAATTCAAATAGTTGTGAAAATCTTCAAACCAACGCTGATATCTTAAATCAAAAGCCTGTACCTGCTTTCCTTCCGTTCCCAGGTAATCCAGAGGGTATTCGTAATTGGGGTATCCGCGGTCCAACAACAGACCGATTGGAATTTGGTCTCCAACCGCTGTAATGCCCGTTAAAAAATAATCTCCATTGTCAGATTTCTTTGAGTTGGGATGAATTTTCCCCCAATGATCATCGTGAAAATGAGTGATCAAAGCGTAATCTAAACGCGCTGGGCGTCCCGCCGGCATGAATTTTCGAATGTAATGGACAATCCATTCCGGTGCAGTCTTCGAATCGTTGGGATGCAGGACCGTATTACGGGGAGTACCCGCACGAGGTGCGTTTGGTGGCAGCTCTCCTGCATCTACCAACATGGTTGTTCCATCGGGAAAAACAAAGAAGGCGGCATCCCCCATCCCCGTGTTGATGTGGTGTAGATCTAACATACCTTCCTCCCAGGCGGGAAGTGGAGCCCCGGGGGTCTGAGCGATGGCAAAATGGCCAATCATTAGAATAAAAAGGGGCAAAGTAGGGTTTTTCATAACTTCCTCGGTATTTAAGATGATTAGTACGGGAAGTTAAGCAGCCTGTCAGGGCTCGAAAAGAATTCGAAGTTAATTCTTCTTTAAAATCGTTCTGAACTCCTTAATCCGAAGTCTCGTTTTTCTTAATGCTGATGAAATAGCTGAGAGAAGCAATGATGGCACCAATTCCGACACCAAAATAGATGATGTTTTGTTCTCCATCCCAGGTAACGACCTTTCCAACAAAAGAAATGGCGATCACCATAATAGAAGCCTTGACCAAGAGCACTTTCAACTGATCAAAGTCTTTGATGACGAGCCAATCGGGTAACTGCTCAATGGAATGTACAAATAATTCATACAGTCCAATGCCTAAGATTTGAATCACAATGCCCAGAAATATCAGGTCCAACCCTTTGAGGACGGTACTAATGATCTTTCCTTCTGCTTCCAGATTCGTCAAGACCGTTTTGATGGCCACGATCGAGAGATAACCACCATAAAACACCACGATGGTACCGACAATGGCAAAGAGAATGGAAGCTAGAATATTGGTACCTTTTAACAGCCATAAAAAGACGTGATCCATTGTATGTTACTTTGTGAATAATAGTAGTCCTTTCCAATCTGGCACCAAAAATAAGACAGAACCGGCAAATCTTGGAGATTTGCCGGTTCTAAAACTTCAAAAGAAACGTGTAAAAAATGCTATTTATCGAATCAATAGACCTTATCTTCTTGTTTCCCGGAGAGCTGCAAGGGATGCATGCTGTACAATATTAGATTTCTCAGTTCTTTCATGAACTGAATCAACTCGACGTTGGAGTAGAAATGCGTCCCCCGGAAGAGGTAGACCTCTTTTTGGGGAGTGATCAATTGCAATTGTCGGTCATCTTTGTAGCTCTCCAGTTCCAGGTGAATAAAATCTTTCCAGCGAAAAAACAAGGAAACCGGCCTCTTCCGGGCCTTGGCACGGACATGAACCGATTGCAGTGTCAAACCAATGCCCTTCTTGGTCACCAACATATCCTCCAGGTACAACAGAGGTTCATCTCGAAAATCGGTGATATTGTACTTATTTACCAGGTTTCGAACATGTTCTGAATCCCACTTCCTCCCGACGGTCCCCTTTTCTTCATAAACGAAACTATCGTATTCGACAAACTTCTTATTGTATTTCATACCCAACTGAGGGATGGCATTGGTTATCTGCGTTTCGTGAATCTTACCACCTTTGAACAAGAGCATTTGAATGTCTGCCTTCGACACCTCCAGATGAACCGTATTGGTTTCCCGTTGCGCCACCACTCGCGGATCCGATTCTACTAGAATAACATCCAGGCCTCGAAAGACGAGTAGCTGATTGCGTTGGCTGTCTTCCGGATCATAACCGTTGATGGAAACCAGAAGGTCGTCTCCCTGCAAATTGCCCTTGATCCTCGCATCAATACCCTTCATCACAATGGGCGGATCAATCGATCTGGATACCGAAGACGGGGCCGAAAAGTTGAATAGGATGGAAGAGCATTCCGATCCCGCCTTAATTCGGACCATGTCTTCCGAAAGGTAATCGAAGCATTTGGAAGATGTAGCGGCCAGCTGATTGGCAGGCGAAAGTTCGCTGGGCACCGCCTGAATCCTGAAGTCGCTTTGATCCCAATGAATCAATAGCGGGAGTTTTGGCAAAACAGCATCCCCGGTAGGCGGTAATTCCTGGCCGATAACCAGTTGGTGAAGTAGAAAGAAAACTAGAATGTTTAGATTTTTCATGTCCTGAGATCTTTAGTGCTTGCGATAATATGGAAGAGAATTAGAAGTGATACTGCATTTTCGCGATGAGCTGACGTCCGATGACCGGGGCTCCGTAGATTGCTCGATATTTCTCCGAAAACAGATTGGTGATCGTACAATTCAGTTTTACATCATTAGTAAAGGTATAGCCGAAGCCGACATCTGCGACTACGAAAGCCTCAACAGGTCCGGTCCATGGCAGTCCGTTAATGGCATTCCACGAATTTTGATAGCGCGTCATAAAAAAAGCATTGGGGCCTGTTTCCGGGTAATATTCAATCCCAAATTTCAACCTGGTATCCGGTATATTCAGCGAAAAGTCGGTCGTTGAAACCTGCCCCTCTTCAGTACTACCGACTTCTACATCTTCAAAATAGGTTTGACTTAACCACGACAGACTACCGTAGGCGGAAAACTCCGATGAAAAATAGTATTTAAGCGCTACATCCAGGCCGAAGTAATCAATCTCCCGGATGTTGTAATAGGCCAGATCTAAGGTCGGCAGCGGGGAGTTCTTGGGGGTTTGATCGGCCCGCAATAGGCCCAGAACATTAGGACTTCCAGAATCGGCGTCAAAAGCAATGGAGTTGGCAATATCGGAGTACAAGTTGATGATGGCTCCGGGCGACAATCCGATTTCCGACAGTCGGTCCAAATCAATATTGTTTTCAATGGCCGCTGATAGATCGGCTCCCAAAGTCGGTTGTACCACCAAAGGACTGGCCTGAAAAGGAGCAGAAACAATGTTTCTTCTTTGATTGTAATAGAAATCAACCGTCAGGCCAACTTTGTCATGAAACAATCCTTTGTAACCAATTTCATACATATTTGAACTGGAAAGCTTCAATTTGCCGCGACTCAAAGGCGATTGTGTCAGCACTCCCGGTGAAATACCTTGAACCTGGTCTTGCATATCGATGAGGTATTCCATGATGTCTTTCGGAATGATTTCTTGTTCGTGTAATTGTCCGGTGATTAAGGTATACAGCTGTTGTAAATCGGCACCAATGCCGTCCGTTTGCCCCATTCCCGGCAAAAAACTGGTCGTCTGTGCATTGTCAAATGTCACTTCATCTGCCCCTCCCAGAAGGTGGACCAGAAAAGCACCCTGGTTGGCCAGCGGCAGATCGGCAAATAGGTTGACGGCCGATGGCGCTCCGAAGGCTCGGTTGAAGGTCGCGCGAATGGTGTGTTTGGGCGTGGGCTTGTAAACCAATCCCAATCGGGGAGAAAAGGAATTGGCGTTCAGTGCTACGAAATTGTCGAATCGTCCAGCTCCCACTAAGTCCAGGTTCTTTCCCAGTTTGAATTCCACCTGTGCATACCCACCGACGATTTCATAATCATCGTCCGCTTCCCACCGTCCGTGTACCGTCCCCTTGGTATCAATGGTATTCAGTCGGTAGTCGATACCCATTACAGCATCGATTCGTTCATCCTGAATGTCGAAGCTGTACTGTAATTGCCCCTCCAATTGGTGAGATTCCGTAATTGTTGTCAAACCCGAAGGGTACAAAAAAGTTCGACCGTCAGAATTGGCGTGCTTCGACCAAAACAATTGACCGAAAAATCCGCCGGATTGTGCCCGTAATTGTGCGAAAGGACGTGGGGCCTCCGTGTATCCCTCACCTTGAGAGGTCCTGAAAATGGCTTTGCCGACCGACCACCCCCCGGTAGCGGTAAGCGTTGTTTGATCGTTGGGACGAAAGGCCAACGTCCCGGTCAGTCCGTAGGATTGATTTTTGTAATTCGGAATGACATCTGTTATTTCCTCGCCGGTCAGACTACTGACAATGCGCGGCTGAAAGCTGGCCAGGTGTTGGGCTTCTACAGCATCCGTCGAATCTATTTCCCAATCGTTTGCACTCCGGTAGTAACCGGTAATTTTATAACCGATCCTCTTATCCGCGGAGATACCGGCGTGTCTGGCCGAGACATGAATGGCATTCCTGGTCCCACCCCCAACACTGACCGTTGTTCCCTGCAGGTCGAACGGGCTCTTGGAAATAAAATGGATGATGCCTGCTTCAACACCGGGACCGTACAGTGCCGAACCGGCCCCTTTAACAATTTCGATCTTTTCAAGATCGATCGGATCCACTGGCTGCTGACCGTAGGCCAACGTACCTAAACTCGGTAATATTAGATTGCGGTAATCGGCAATCACAAACGTTTCGGTTTGAAAGACGGCTGATCTACCCCGGAGGGTAATGTGGCCCCCATCCACGCCTGTCTGGGAGATGTCTATTCCAGCCTTATTCCGCAGAGAAAGAAAGGGATTCATCACCCCATCCGCTACCAGGTTATTGGATTCAATGACATCCATTGCGGAGGGCGCTTCCTGCACTTTTTCCTTCTTGCGGGAAGCGGATACCACCACTTCCTGGCCAACCAAGGCACCTGGCACCATCGATACCAAAAGGTTGTTTGAAGGTTCTGTAATCAAGATCTCTTTCAGTTCGTATCCGAGGAAAGTGACCCCGATCTTTGCCGGCAACTCATCGTTTATGTGCAGGGTAAACACCCCCCCGGCTTGCGAGAATGTACCGTCGGTAGTGCCGGTTACCTCAATATTGGCACCGACAATCGGAATGTTGTTAATATTGTCAATTACAACGCCCTCAATGGTCGTCTGAGCGATGGAGTGTGAAAGACAAAGCGTGTGCAATAACAAAAGTAGGACTGGCACTTTGCCAGTAAAATTTGTGAAGTTCATAAGTATGGGAAATTTTGTGAAGTTGTATGATGGGGGCTCATTATTGATTCAGTTGTGCGGAGATCATAGCTTTCAGCTCATTGAAAAATTGAATCAGTTCAACATTCGAAAAATGCACTTTGGAATTGTAGATGTATCGATTGTTATAGGGGTCGCTGATCGACAATTGATTCTCATCGATGTATTTCGCAAAGGATAAATTGATGAACTCATGCCAAGGGAAAAAGCGGTAGCTGTCGTAGGCGCTGAAAGCTCCTTTTTTACCTCGTTTCTCGGTAACCTGCGCTTCAGTCTTCAGGTTTAGGCCAATCCCCTTTTTGGTGATCAACATATTATCCAGAAATGAAACGGGAGCATCTTGAAAATCCGTTATGTTGTACTTGGTTACCAATCCACGGCCATGCTTAAGGTTTTGGTAAGCATTGGGATCTTCTTTGCGGCAATCCTCCAGGCAAATAAACCCACCGGACTGACCCTGAATAAAATACCGGTCATTGTACTTCTGACAAAGTGTAGGAATTTTCTCTTCGATATCGGTCAAATTCAGCAACCCGCCCTTTAACGCCAAATGTTTTACTTCACACTTATCAACGTCGACGACAATGCGGTTTTGATTCGCAGAAAGATTGGCGCAACGATCGGTTCCGACGTAAAAAACATCAAGACCCCGAAATAGGACCAATTGCCGGGAAGCGTGTAATTCACTAGAGTAATTCCTCAATTCAACGATGAAACTATTGGGCTCGCTATAACTCGAAAGCGTCAGTTTCGGCATGTGGATCTTGATCCTGGGCTGATCCATGGCCAACAGATTGATGGAGGCATCCACCACCTCGGATCTTTCGTAGTAGCCAGAGAGATCGACGATCACAGGCGTCGTTCCGTCACCCGGCGCAATCCTGATCAAATCGTTGCCAATCTGTTCCAGGAACCTGGACGGTGTCAGCTGAAATAGGTTGGTGGTGCGGTCAACAGCCGTTTTAGCAGTGATCCGAATGCCATCGTCATTCCAACTCAGCACAACGGGAAGATCTCGTAAATTGGGATTGGAATGCCCGATTTGGCCAACCAGATCATTGGAAAGTATCAAAACAGCAACAAAAAGAGTAAGGATGGAAACAATAGTACGTGTCATAGTTATTTGATTTGGTGTTAATGATCAATTGAAATTTTTCGAGGCAAGAGACACGACCATAGCACCGTAGCCGTAACTACATTACCGTTGATCATTCAATTACCGTCATTGATTGGAGACAGACGTGGAGGGAGCGGTTTGGAGCATACCAAACCAAGGGGTCCATCCAGCAAGCGTAAGACTGGATAGCACATAAAAACTATGTTCGCATCTAAACAAGAGAAATCTGTATGGAATGAAGTTGTCTAACGTTTTCTACTACAAGCAGGAACAAGCGTAATGGATGTAATAACCTTCACCTTTTTCACTGCGTAGTACCTAAACTGTAAACAAATTCAAAATGTGGATTGTAAGGTAGGGAGTGTCTATTGTTATATTGATAGATTATAAAACAATGAATCAATATGAAGGCAAATTAATGCAATGAAACTGTTTTACAATAACGTAAACATAACGGTTTGTGACTATGTAATTGGAGCTTCTCAAGCATCAGCAATGAGAACAAGGGCGATTCTTCCATCCAGATTAAAGGCCGGGAAGCGGAATAGACCTGATGAGCGACTAGGAAAAATCGTGACAGAAACCTTATTGAAAAAGCCCATCTCACTTTGATGTCGTTTTCAACTAGGGGTAAGTGTACCACAGGACCATCCATAGCATATAGACTAATTCTGCCGGACACTCGGTAAAAAACACGCTCGTATGCGAACAACTACTTTGACGACGTTCCTTCTTCTTCTAACCAATTTGGTCATGGGGCAAACTTCACTACAGGGTCTCAACCTCTCACCCGGTAATTTTCAGGTCGGATTCAAACATTATGTGAGCCATGACAGCAGCAGAACCTATCAGAAGATTTTCGATTGGAACAATCAGTTCATGCCACGTCCGATCCCGATCAGTATTTGGTACCCGGCCAGACGACATACAGCTGAGGGAAAAAAGATGCACATTTTGGATTATATGGAAATTCTCAAACAAGAAGAAGAATGGGAACATCTTCCCAACGAGCAGATTCTCAACTGGTTCAAGTATCCAAACACCCCTGCCAACCAGACTCATTTGAAAGAGGTCACAACAGCCATTCGGGACCTTCGGCCTGCTAATGGAGCATTTCCCGCAATTGTTTATGCCCCGAGTCTGGAAGCTTCTTCCATCGAAAACTTTGCCCTCTGTGAATACTTGGCAAGCCATGGCTTTGTGGTCATTGCCAGCCCAAGCCGAGGGCATAGCAACCGATATTTTGATCGCGATCCCTCCATCAACATGGAAGCGCAAGCCAGGGATATTGAATTTCTAATGCAGGAGGTATCGGGTTTGTCC
>JANQRV010000330.1 GCA_028284395.1 Saprospiraceae bacterium | reverse complement strand
TTCCTGGCTCGCATTAACGGAGAGACGGGACAGTTGACCTCTCCCATTTTTCTAAAGCGTACGGGAGATGGTTCTTTTAACCAGGGACCTCTGGCTTTTGAACCGGAAGGTAATCGCGTCATTTTTACAAAAAATGATTTTGTCGACGGGACGCGGCACATTGCTTCGAGCGGAATGCAAATGGGGATTTTTACGGCTGATATTAACCGAAACGGCGATTGGGTAAATGAAGAACCTTTTCCCTATAATGGTACCGACTATTCTACGGGGTTTCCTAGTTTATCTCCGGACGGAGAGGCCTTGTATTTTTCTTCCAATCGACCCGACGGATTCGGTGGTTACGATATTTACGTGTCCTATCGCACGGGTAACGGATGGAGTACTCCGGAAAACCTGGGGCCGGTGATCAACTCACCGGGCAACGAAGTCACCCCTTTCTCGGATGGACAAGCCCTGCATTTTTCTTCTGATTGGCATCAGGGCATGGGTGGGTACGATGTCTTCCGCGCCGAACAAAACAATGGGCGCTGGATTCGAATCGTGCATCTGGGCAGTGGGGTTAATTCCTCTCGCGATGACTACGGCTTTATTTTCGATAGCTTTAGAAATCACGGATATGTTACCTCCAATCGCCCCGGCGGTAAAGGTAATGAGGACATATATAAAGTATCTAAATCCGGAGACGGCATTGTCATCCGGGTTCGAAATGCTTCGGATGGGCAACCAATCAACGGTGCTTTGATTGATTTCGGCGATTGTAATCGGGGACAGCAACTGACTGATGCCAACGGAATATACAGCTTTCAGGCAGCAGGGGGAATCGAATGCGAAGTCGTGATCAGCAAGCAAGACTACGTCAGCAGCAACCTAGCTCTGACGGTGTTCGGGCTGACCCGGAACCGTACTTTCGACGTTACCTTGAGTAAGCGGGGCGAAGAATACGTCGGCAACATTGTTAGCTATGCGACGAGAAACCCCGTTCGGGGCATTACCGTCATGGCTTCGAACCAAAAAACGGGGAGCTATTCCGAGACCAGGTCCAATAATGCCGGCGAATATGCCCTGGCACTGAGTCCGGGAGCAACTTATGTCTTGCGTTATTCCGGACCCGGATATCGCGATGTAAACCGCACGGTGCGCACCATGGATGGAGTGGATCGCAGTATTTTGGGGGTCATATCCATGCTGCCTTCCAATATCGGCGACGTCGACCCCAGTGGAAGTGAGGGACCGGGAGCAGGAGGCGGAATGGCCAATGTGCAAAGCGGTTATGCCGTACAGGTGGCGGCGATCAGTCAACCCGATTTGGAACGCTTCAGTAGTTTGGAGAACCTTGGTCAATTGTATTACCGGGGTGAAGGAAGATTGTACAAAGTCCGGTTGGGGGTATATGGATCCCGGTCACAAGCAGAAAACGCACTTGCCTCGGTAAAACGGAGTGGTTTCGATGGGGCCTTTATCGTCGAAGAACTAGGAGGACAGGTAAGTGTCGGGGGAGCTGGCGGAAGTTCCGGTAGTGTAGACCCGGGACCGAGTCCGGACCCATTCCCGGGAGATGGCTTTGATCCCGGTAAATATAAGATTCAACTGGGGGCCTTCAGAAATGCCGGCAGTTTTGATTCGAGTAGCATTGACCATTTGGGAGTTATTGAAGATCGCCAGCGGAATAACTTGACCATTAAGCTGCTAGCGGGCTTTCAGACTGCCAATCGTGCTAAAGAAGTCCTGAGAGAAGTACAAAGTTCCGGCTTCAGTGGTGCTTTTGTCGTCTTGGATGAAGATGGGGTTTTGAGCCGGGTGCGTTAAGTGAGAAAGGTTTGAACTTTACCGCCTTTGCAATCGTTCTAACAGTTCAAACTAACCATACAAATAATAGAGAAAAATGAGTAGACATGGAAAGGTACTGGTAGCCATGAGTGGTGGCATCGACAGTACCGTGACGGCAATGATGCTGCATGAAGAAGGATATGAAGTGATTGGCATTACCATGAAAACGTGGGATTATGCCAACTCCGGTGGTCATAAGAAAGAGACTGGTTGTTGTAGTTTGGACTCGATCAACGATGCCCGACAAGTGGCGGTCGATAAAGGTTTTCACCATTTCATCATCGATATACGGGAGGAATTCGGAGATTATGTCATTGACAATTTTGTAGACGAATACCTGGCCGGCCGTACACCCAATCCCTGCGTACTCTGCAATACCCACATTAAGTGGAATGCCCTCTTGAAAAGAGCCGATGCCCTGGATTGCGAATTCATCGCCACGGGGCATTATGCGATCATTAATCAGGAAAATGACCGGTACTTTGTTTCAAAAGCCGTAGATGATAAAAAGGATCAATCCTACGTATTGTGGGGATTGAGCCAGGAATGTCTACGCCGAAGTCGCTTTCCGCTTGGCAAGTATACCAAGCCGGAGGTTCGGCAAATGGCCCATGATTGGGGATATACCGATCTTGCGAAGAAAGGAGAGAGCTACGAAATATGCTTTGTTCCGGACAATGATTATCGCAGTTTTCTGAAACGACGGGTAGAAGGTTTGGAGGAACGCGTCGATGGCGGCAACTTTGTGGACCCGGAAGGGAATGTATTGGGCCAGCATAAGGGCTATCCTTTTTATACCATTGGTCAGCGAAAAGGACTGGGAATCGCATTGGGAGAGCCGGTGTACGTAACCCAGATCGAGCCAGATACCAATACCGTGGTCCTGGGAAAATTAGAAGCCTTGGTGAAAAACGGGATGACCGTCGGCCAATTGAACCTGATGAAATACGGACAGATTCCCGATGGTCTGGAGGCCATTACCAAGATCAGATATAAAGATGGTGGTGCTCTGAGTGAACTCCATCAGGATGGAAGCTTCGTCAAAGTTTCTTTCATGGCCAACGTCAAAGGGGTTGCCCCCGGTCAGTCCGCCGTGTTTTACGAAGGTGATGACGTGATTGGCGGTGGTATCATTATGAGAAGCTGATACAATATTCAGTCCATGGAGACGCGCAATTTTCTTTCCCGGTTCATCGTGGTTTTATTGGTGGTAGCGGTGCAAAACTGTGCCGAACCCGCCATCGAAGAGGTAAGCCTGGACTTCGGTTATGATTATTACCCATTGGAGGTTGGAAAGTTTCGCATCTATGAACTGGATTCCATCATTTATGATCCGAGGGTCGGAGGTACTGCCATCGATAGTTCTACTACCCTGGTGCGCGAGGTCATTGCGGATTCTTTTACCGATAATACGGGGCAGACGGTTTTTCGGGTCGAAAGGTCCGAACGCACATCGGAGCAGGCCCCCTGGGTCGTTACCAGTACGGTCGTACTGGCCCGAGATGATGGCCGGGCTTTCTGGACCGAAGATAATTTGAGATTCATCAAAATGGTCTTTCCATTAGAAAGAGGTAAACAATGGGACGGGCATCTTTTTTTCGATCCGCTCCTGACGATTCCCGTAGCCGGCGAAAGCATCCAGATGTTTAAGGATTGGAACTACAAAGTACTCGAACTGGGGCAAACGGTGACGTTGGGGGGGCAATCCTTTCCGGATGTTGCCACCATTGAATTGGCGAATAGTGAGAACCTGATCGAGAACCGCCAAGGTACCGAACAATACGCTAAAGGTATCGGTTTGATCTATCGCGAACTTGCAATTTTGGACACGCAATGCGAGGTTTGCTGCGAAAATGATTTTGCTGCCTGTGGAGCATTGCCGTGGGCTCAAAAAGCGGAAAAAGGCTTCCGGCTGCAACAACGGCTCATCGACTACAATTGATGGGCCGTTGTTGACCTTGAACTATTTGCTCCGGGCCCGCTTGATTAAAATGTTGAAAATAGCCTTTTGGAAATACGTGATATCTGTTTTATATCCTGCTTTTTCGTAGGCTTGCAAATACCTTTTTTCGGAATCGATGATTTCTTCTAAAGTGTTGGGCATATCTACGTAAAAAGGTGGGATGAATCCCGGCTTGAACTGACTCCGGTACCGGATAAAGTCTTCCGGGTAAAGACTTTGGTAATGCTTGCTAAGCGGACGGACCCCAACTATTTTCAAATCTCCCCGGACGATGTTCCAAAGCATGGGCAGTTCGTCTAACCAAAATTTCCTCGAAAAACGGCCAAACCAATGTACTCTTGGGTCATCTTTAAACTTGCCGCCCTCTTGTAGTCCTTGCGTCTCATATATATATGGTTGGAGATATTCCGAATAAGGGTGCATGGTGCGGAGCTTGTAGACCTTGATCATCTTTCCTCCTTTACCGGTCCGATTCAGCTTGATGATCGGACTGTAGGTAGCTTGGGTGTTGTAGGCCGGCTGCCCGTTTTTTTCCGCTACGAAGTACAACAGCCCGTCAATGGTCTTGGAGTCGATGAGTTTAAAACCGCAAGAATACAGTCGGCCAAGCGTTTCTATTTTTGAAAGGACGCGGTTTTGGCCTTTGGTAATGGAAAAGTAAACCTTGCGCAGTCTGGGCAGTTTCGGCCATACCCGATTGATGAGGTAATCTCCGGCATAAATGGCGTAGTTCAGTGGCTTGGGATATTTCTTCAGCATCCGCATTTTATGATGAGCCGCCGTTTCTACTACGCCAATAAAGTAGCCGCCGGACGCCAATTTTCCATTGATTTTTTCGAGATGTTTATTAATGAAACGAAGGTTGTTTAGTCGGTGAAGTCCGACAATGCATCCCATTTTTACGGCTCCTTCGGGCAGAGATTGCAAGGCTTCTTCCTGGATGAAAAAGGGCGCCTCTTTTTCGTATTGCACCGCCCATTTGGCAATGAATTTGAAAACTCCGGCAGAGGTTTTCTCTCTTAATTCCCGGATAAAAATACGGCGGAACGGTTGGAATTCCCCCGTTTCCGCTAATGTTTGTTCATGGTTCCGTTCCATGGTGAAAGACGATTCTTGATTGCCTTCCATGGACGGTGTTTGTTCTACACCCATTTTACTTGGTTTGTTTTTCAAAGTGTCTGTCTAAATCTGTTTGTAGTGTCCGTTTTGTTATGGCAGTAAAAGTTCACCCATACCAATACTACATGAGAGTAGCAGGTTGGAACTGTACTAACAATTGTTTGGTAAGTAGCCTAATGCCCGGGTTATCCGAATCGCCGTAGCTACGGATGAACTCCTCTCAAAAGAGGTTCAATGGGGAAATAAGAAGATTGCTATTAACTTAGAATGTCCTGAAATAGAGCAACGCTGTGACTTTTGTTGCTAATTAGTCCGGTACAGTATCGGGAGGGGAGCAGTTTCCATTAAACTGCAAAAGGGGACCGACATATTTCCAGATTAAAGATGTAGTTTTTGCCTAAGGAATTAATGTTTGTACTGTTGCGGGTAGAAGTACTATAGAGTTTGTTGATTCCTACGGGTTGCAGTAAAATAAAAGGAGTAATGAATTGGGTTGCCCCGTCTTTCACTGCGAATCTAGAAGGAATTTTCGAAAATTGCAATTTTCGAATATAAAATCTTACTCTGCCGATTGTTTTGTGTGCCAGATAAGTTGAGTGATCTTTTGTTTTAAAGATAGTCCTGAATCAGTTTTTCGACGATTATTTCGCTGGCATTACCATTTCCGTAGGGCCTTTGGTCGAATGCCGGACTGGTATTTTCAAAAGCGGCTTCGAGGATACTCGCTGCCGTTCGATCTTTCACCAGGATGTTGGCCCTGGTCTCTACGGTTTCGACCCATTCGGTTTCGGGGCGTAAGGTGACACAAGGGGTTTGCAGAAAAAAGGCTTCCTTTTGAATGCCCCCCGAATCGGTGATGATCTTCAGGGCATTTTTTTCCAGAACGATAAAATCAAAATATCCGAAGGGCTGCGTGATTTTGACATTCTCGCCCGCCTGAATTTCGAACTTCTTCATTTGCTTGTGCAGACGGGGATGAGCAGACAAGAGCACTTGCTTGCCGATGTTGGACAACCCCGTCATAATCTGCCTTAACTGATGCGGGTCGTCGACATTGTAAGGACGATGAAGGGTTGCGAGGAAGTAATCGTCGGGATAGAGCGACAACTGATTGAGAATATCCGATCTCGTTGAAGCGAGTTCAAGCCCCTGTAAAATCATATCATACATCACATCTCCGCTGAAGAAGGAACGTTCTGCCAGGCCTTCCTTTTGGAGATTTTGCATGGCGAGTTGAGTGGGGGCGAAGAGTAAATCAGAAACGTGGTCGGTAGCAATGCGATTGATTTCTTCCGGCATGGAACGGTTGTAGCTCCTCAGCCCGGATTCGATGTGAATAACGGGGATGTTCCTTTTGGCACCAACCATAGCGCCGGCCAGAGTGGAATTGACGTCCCCAATCACAACGATTCCGATGAAGGCATGGTCGTCGCACAACTTTTCCATTTCTATCATCATCTGCCCGGTTTGCACCCCGTGCGGTGCGGATCCGATGTTTAAATGGAAATCAGGAGCGGGAATTTCCAATTCCTGGAAGAAAATATCGGACATCAGCTGATCATAATGTTGCCCGGTGTGTAAGATCTTAAAACTCAGGTTGGAAGCTTTACGCAGTGCCACGCAGATGGGGGCGATCTTAATAAAGTTTGGGCGCGCCCCGACCACAAAGAGTAGACTTTTTTCCATCATCCTTTAAGAATTGGTCAATCTGTTTAATGAAACCTTAATGTTCAATCCTTACTTACAAAACTCAAATTAATTTTTTATATATTAAACAGAGTCAAATTTCAAATTTTGGTAAAATAAATGTATTTTTGCAATACGGTGTGTATAATTTACGTTAATCTCTCATCTGAACCTGCACCAGTTAAACAAGCACTTTAAATAACACAGGGTTCTAACTAACTGCTCTAGTTATAGTTTGACCAACCTATGAAATATCTATAATCCTATACCGAACGAACGTAATGTGCGTTTGGCTTTGATAGGCGGCCATCTTAGATGACACTTCAATGGAACACTTAAAAAAAATGGCTATTTCTTGACTGAAAGAATGGAAGGGCCTTCACTATGTTGAACAACGCTATCTATCTACTGATAAATTTTCAACTACGAGTTATAAAATTCTTATTATGAAAGCTATTAATGTCTTGAAGGCGATTCTTGCTAGTCCTATTGTGATTGTATCCGGTTTGTTGATTTCGATGTTGTCCTCTCTGGCGATGATCATTGAGGCGATTCGGGAGTAAAACAACGATCGGACGCTTATCACCAGCAAGATTCTTTAGGAAAAGTAAAAACAAACTTTGCCACCGCAAAGGCTGTAGCAAAGTTTGTCTTGCTATGATCAATTACTTCTTGCCTTTTTGAAGAGCACGTTGCTCAAAGCCTTGATCATATATTCTATATCCGTTTTCAAAGGCTGTTTTTCGTAGGCCTCCAGATAACGTCTTTCTGAATCGATCAATTCTTCTGAAGTTTTGGGAAGATCTACGTAAAATGGAGGTATAAAGCCAGGTTTGAATTTCTTGCGATACTCCAGAAAATCAGCTGGGTAAACATTTTTCAGGTAGTTTTCGCTTACCGGACGTACCCCTACTATTTTCAGGTCCCCTTTTACGATATTGATCAGCATCGGCAATTCATCCAACCAAAATTTGCGTAAGAATTTTCCGATGGTACTCACCCTGGGATCATTCTTGAATTTCCCTCCTTCTTGTAAGCCCTGTGTTTCGAAGATGTATTGCTGCAGATATTCCGAATATGGATACATACTGCGCAATTTGTATACTTTGATTAATTTTCCTTTATAACCAACTCGTTTCAGATGAATGAGCGGTCCGTAGGTCGGTGTTTCGTTGTAGGCGGGCATTCCGGTTTTTTCGGCTACGAAAAAAAGTTGATTCCCAATTTCTTTCGTGTCCACTAGCCGGTATCCGCAGGAATACAGACGTCCGATCGCTTCGATTTTTGAAAGTACGCGTCTCTTGCCTCTTGTGCAACGGAAATACCATTCTTTTAGATGAGGGATTTTCGGGCATACCCTTTTGAAGAGGTAGAAAAGGGCATAATACATTTTATTGAACGGAGCCGGCATGGACTCCATGATTTGCTTTTTGCGGTATCCCGAAGTCTCGACGCAACCGATGATTTTACCGCCGACTGGCAGTTTCTTATTCAGGGATTCCAGGTATTTGTTGATGTAGCGAATATCGTTCAGGCGATTTAAGGCCACAATGTTCTTGCAGGAGGTATCATCGGTAAACGCTCCGTCTCTTCCCTTCTTGTTGCTAAAGACTGTTTCGTTGATGACAATATTTCCAGGTTGGTTGATATCGACCCATTGCTTGATATAGGTAGCGACCTGATCCTCAATTTTAACCTTTACAAAATTCTGTTGCAGCGTCGGTCGCAAGTTGATGTGTCTGTCCTCCCTAGCCTGAATTTGCTGTTTCAGACGAGCTATATACATAGACATAGCGTCTACCTCAACAATCATGTTGAGCTGTGTTTGATTGTTAGTCATTGTTCGCGTGTTTGTAAGTTTTGTTATCTGAGCGTACTTAAGTGTTGTTTAGTTAATTGACTTAACGAATACAAGTGATCGGTACCAGGAAGGGGGGGACTCCTATGTGGATCCTCGAACAGCAGGGGGACTGCCGACTAATTAGAACCCATAGGATGCAGCATAATACGGTGATCACTCACCAAAAAAATTTAGCAAATGCAGTGAAAACAAAGGGAATAATGGATTGTAATATTGTAGAAAGCTTCTCTTAAATGGCGTAGAATACAAATGAACTTAGGCGTTACTGAGAGCACAGACTTGAGAGGGAGGGTAAAATCTTAATACAGTAGGAAAGTCTGCTGGGTCAAAGATAAGTCAATTTAATGGAAGAGAAAAGCATTCATCAGCATTTTTAATAATTTCGTGACATCCAAATAATAATTTTTTCTCTATGTCGTTCTTTGTCCATGTAAGTAATACAGAAGTTTTTCGACTTATTGTCAGAGACTTTGCTATTATTTTACAGTGCCTCGGGCAATTGAAATTCTCGACCAAAAGAACTATATCCCTTCCAATTCATTTCCATATTGGTAAATTTGTACGAAACCGGCCAGCGATGAATCCTCATCAGCTGTTAGGCCTGAAGATTACCCCAGGAGAATTACCATCCCCGGCACTTCTCCTTAAACCAACTCCAGTTTTTTTCGACTTCCGATCCTGAAGCTAGCCAGGAGAGGGGGCCTATTTATCTTCATCATTACACCCAATTTGTTTAAAAATTAAAGCTGGAAAATTATGCAGAAAAATACCCTTCAATCATTTATAATAGTTTTCTTCCTTCTTTTGGGAGTGCTCTCGGTTGCCCATGCACAGGGGCCGATGGGCTGGGCTAGTAAGAATGGAGGAACGACGGGGGGAGCAGGAGGGAAAACGGTGGTGGTGTCCAACCGGACCAATCTCCTGAAATATCTGGAACATCCCGATCCCTATGAAATATTCGTCAACGGTACAATTGATCTGGAATTATACGAACAATTGATCATTGGATCCAACAAGAGCTTGATCGGAATGGGGCGTGATGCCGTAATTCGTTACGGTGGTTTTGCCATTCGGGGAGACAATGTAATTGTTCAAAACCTGACCATCAAAGACTCCTATGATGGCGACTGGGAGGGAGAAACGCACGGTACCGACGCATTGACGATTTACGGCCGGAATGTATGGGTAGATCATTGCCACTTATCGGCTGCTGCCGACGGCCTATTGGATATAACCGGCAACCCCGGAGAGCGTTCCTCTGATTTTGTGACCGTTAGCTGGACGCGCTTTACCAAACACAATAAAGTAATGCTCATCGGTAGTTGGGACACTGACCCGGCGGCCAGAGGACACCTGAATGTCACCATCTACAATTGCTGGTTTGACGGAACGGGTGATCGCATTGTCAATAACCGAATGCCCAGGGTACGCTTCGGAAAAGTCCATGTCTTGAACAACTTCTACGAGAATGTAGGACACTATTGTGCCTCCGCCAGGGTAGAGGCGGAAGTGCTGGTCGAGAATTGCTTTTTTCGGAATTGCAGCGATCCCCATACGATTGGAGATTATGGGTTGGGGATCAAAGACCCGGAGTTGGTGGCCAGGGGTAACTTTTATGAGGTTTCCGACGATACCCGCACAACCGATGGCGATGCCTTTGAACCAGCGGACTTTTACGATTATCAAAAGCTCGGTGTAAAAGAGGTGCCCGGTGTTGTTATGAATGGAGCAGGCATCGTCGATGATCCCAATAATCAGGCGCCCATCGCCAACGACGACAAAGTTTACCTGCCCAAAAATGGGGATCTCTCCATTGAACTGGATGTGACCGAAAACGATTCGGATGCCGACGGAGGTGAACTCCGTGTGGCCGTTATTCTCAACAATCCAAAAGGGAAAGCCTACATCAAGAATAACAAGCTTTACTATGAAGCTGATTTTGGTCCGCTGCGACCAGATACCGTTGTTTATCAATTGGTGGATACCCAGGGTGGTGTGGCAACGGCCAATGCCATTTTTGTATTCGAACCTTTCAATGATAATCCCGATAATGGAGATGGTAACGGTGGTGGAAACAACGGCGGAAACGATAACGACGGCGACGGAGGTGGCGGAAGCGACCCCGATCATAGCGCTTTTGTCGGACCAATGGGTTGGGCCAGCTTAAACGGAGGAACAACCGGTGGTCTGGGAGGCGATACCGTCACGGCCCGCTCCAGAGCCGACCTCGTAAAATTCCTGGAAGGATCTGCCCCAACTGTCATTTTGATTGATGGTACAATCAATCTAAAACTGTATGAACAACTCATCATTGGCTCTAATAAGACGCTTTATGGTCTTGGAAACGATGCCGCGGTCCGTCGGGGTGGTTTTGCGGTACGAGGCAATAATGTCATTATCCAAAACCTGGCCATCATGGATTCCTACGATGGCGATTGGGAGGGCGAAACCCACGGTACCGATGCATTGACGATTTACGGGCAGAATGTATGGGTAGACCACTGTTATTTGTCG
>JANQRV010000326.1 GCA_028284395.1 Saprospiraceae bacterium | reverse complement strand
CCCCCCTAATTGAACGGTAAACCTGCTGGAGGGTGAATAGCCTGCCTCAAAGTTGATTCCGGAAACAGTTGCCCCTTCTCCGTTTCTTACCTCTTCTATGATGGATCCGTTTGGAAGTACCGAACCGGTACTCACTTGTGTAAACGGATTTTGCAATTGGGTATAAAAGCCTTCGACCAGCAAATTGACCTGGCTCAATCCGAAATTCCTGGTATAATTCAAAGAACCGGTGAAGGCATTCGAGGTTTCTTTGTCCAGGTCTTCGGATAGGATTACGAAAAGGGGTTCGCCGCCCACCGAAGAAATATGCAGATCTTCATTGAAGGCCTGTGGCGCTCGGAAGCCTCTGGCGTACCCCCCTCTGAAGCGGAGGTGGTCGTTGATCTTATACAGCAAGGTAGCCCGTGGGCTCAGTACTCCGACATTGATATCGGCCCTGTTATCGATGTCACCGATCCGATAATGTCCATTCACGTTCGATACATCGTAGCGGGCTCCCAATAGTGCAGTAAGTTTTTGACTTGGTTTCCATTCGTATTGCGCAAATAAACCAGTGGTATTCACCCGTTGATCTACCAACCGATTGTACCCCTGAATTTCGTCCCGGGTATCGTAATTCTGATTTTCAACCCCTACGGTAAACACGTCATTATTGGCCAGGTAGCGGTTGAATTGAACCCCTCCTACCAAGGCTAAGTCTTTCGTCAGGCCGTAGGCATTGATGGCCAGCAAACTGTCTTCGACTGTCCTTCCACCGCCTAAGCCACCGTAATAACTTCCTCTGTCGGTAGTCTGGGCAGAAACATAAGCCGATAATTTATTCCGATCATCTTTACTCCATTGCTCATAACTGAGACCACCAAAGAAGGTTTTGTGATCCAATTCTTCCGTGATGTCCGTAAAATGCGGGGCCAGGTCCAGGCGGTCCCCTCCTCTGCGGTATTCGTTTAGCGCACTGAAATCAACGGAAATTTTATTGCGCTCTCCCGGTTTGAAGAAGGCTTTGGCCCCCAGCACCGTATTTTCTAACTGAACCAATTCGGTAAAGCCATCTCCGTTGGCATCGTAGCTATCCCGATTGCGGCTCATACCGTAAAAGGTAATCCCACTGGTCAGGCGCTCATCTACAATTGATCCATTGATGTTAAAGGTTTGATCCAGTGCCTCGCCTCCGATCAATGACGTATTTGAGCGAAATTCCCAAACATTTTCTACCGGCTCTTTGGTGATGATGTTAATGGTGCCGCCTATGGCATTAGACCCGTAAAGCGCAGAACCTCCACTCCGAACCACTTCTACCTGTTCGACGATGTTAGAAGGGATCTGGTCCAGACCATACACACTGTTTAAAGCGCTAAATATCGGTCGGCTATTAATTAGTATTTGAGAATAAGCACCTTCCAATCCATTCAACCGCACCTGAGTAAAACCGCAATTTTGACAATTGGTCTCTACCCGGACGCCGGGTTGGAAGTTCAGGCCTTCTGAAATGGTGATGGATTGCGTAGCATTGAGTAGTTTATCATCTACGATGTTCACGACTACGGGATTGAAGCCCCGGTCTTGCTCATACCGGGTGCCGCTGATCACGACGGCCTCCATATTTAAGGCATCCTCGTGCAAGAAAAAGTTTTGCTCAATGGATTGCCCGGCCTCCAACGACACCGTTTCGGATACCGAAAGATAGCCCAGAAAACTTACCTTAATAAGATAGGTTCCGGCCGGGATACGCTCTATAGTAAAATTGCCATCTTCATCTGCGGTGGCTCCCATACCGGTGCCTTCCAGTGCAATACTCGCTGCTGCCAAAGGCTCCCCGCCATCCGTCTGAACCTTTCCGGCAATTGTCGCGATCTGTCCGTAAATGGCATCTGCAAACACCAACAAAGTGATCAACAATAGTATTTTATGGCAATCTGCTCTCATCATTAGATTATATTTAAAATATTTTTAGTCATAACAAATTTAAATTGTTAGATAACACTAACAAAATTTCATTCACCTTTTTTTTATTTATTTTTGCAGGCAAAAAGAGATGCCCACCACGGTTAAGGAAAACTATTTAAAAGCCATCTACTTTCTCAATGAACAGGAAAGCAGTATCAATGTCACGGAGTTGAGCAAAAGACTGGGGGTAAGCAAACCGACCGTCAGCAACATGCTGAAAAGCCTTGAAGAACAAGGTTGGGTCATCTACCAAAAGTACAAGCCGGTGCGGTTGACGGAGAAAGGGCGGAAAGCTGCGGCCAGGGTCATCCGAAAGCATCGGTTAACGGAGATGTTTCTGCACAGCGTAATGGAGTTTGGTTGGGAAGAAGTTCATGAAATTGCCGAGCAAATGGAACACATCCAATCGGAAAAACTATTTGCCCGTATGGATGAAATGTTGGATTACCCCACCGTCGATCCGCACGGCTCGCCGATCCCTAATGAAGACGGCAATGTAGTAGCCCAACAGTATTCTCTTCTCGCGGATATACCCGATGGACAAAAGGTTCAATTGTGTGCCTTAGCCAATAGCTCCAAGGAATTTCTCTATTACTTGAATAAACTGCAGATTCAACTGGGCACCGTTATCCAGGTCGTGAAAACGGAATCTTACGACAATAGTATTCTAATTAGTTACGACGACAAAACGCCTTTTGCAATTAGTGAGAAAGTAGGGAGAAGCATGTTGGTCAAGACACTTTAGATATTGAAAAGCAGTCTCCGGAATTTAACAGTTGCTCAAAAATATGACAGGAATAACACACTTTGTGTTTGCCTAAGGCGGAATGTCTTTGTAGTTTTGAATAACGATGAAACAAATCCTTTCCATATCAATGGCAATGTTGTTGCTCGTGCTCTCAGCAAGGGATGTGTTGACCTGGATATCTTTTAAATTGGACCAAGACCGGATTGCCGAAAAGTGGTGCATTAACAAGTACAAACCAGTGGTCAGTTGTTCCGGAAAATGTTTCTTGGATCAGCAATTAACAAAGTCCAAAGACCAATCGGATTTGCCAGTGGTGCCAATGGATGGTCCGGTAAAAATAACCTATCTTTTCAATACAGTCTTTGGTTCCTTACCAATACCCGAGGAAGAATTTGGCTTGTCCAATTTCGGTATAAGGACCGCTGACTTACTGCTAATACCTAAAGAAATTTTTCACCCACCCGCTTAGTTTGGATGCTTATCGGTCTGACGGCTTGAAGCCGTCTGGCCGTTGCTGGTATGGCAACGTAAATCATCCTATCAAACATTTTTATGCTGTATGATGGCTCTCTTCATATTTCCAGCTCTACTGTTGGGACAGGGAGAAGGTAAATACATGACGGCCCGCCCGGATGGACATGCCCCCGAGCTCGATCATGGGATATTACACCCATGGTAAAGGTGAATTCATGCTGTCTTACCGGTATATGCGCATGCAAATGGAGACCGACTTTGTACTGACCACCGACTTGCAATATGTCTTCTAATCGAAAGCATAAATATCTGCAGATAAAGTGGGACCAAGCTATAATCATATCACTGCTTGTCCTCTTAGTCATTTCTTTGGCCTTCAAAGATGTACTTTCCTATTTCCATTTCTCATGGCATCGGGAATACATAACTGAGAACCTGTGCATTAACCGATTTACTCCAGAAAAAATGTGTAGTGGCAAATGCTATCTGCAAGCTACCATGGAAGCAAACAGAGAACAGGAAAAAAAAGTCCCGAACCCGTTGGCAGAGAAAAATACAATCATTGATTTCATGCCGTTGATCCAACACTCGCTGGTCAACTCTTCTTTCCGGTTCGGAAAGAAGGTACGCCACTGGCATTTCAAAAATGCCTATTCCTGTGCCCACCTCCAGGGCGTTTTCCGTCCTCCTAAAAGGTCCATTCCTCATCCGATAGTTTCCGTTCAATAAGTCACCATTCGCGCTGGCATCCTTTATTCTCCCTCAGTGATGCTTTGAAGAATTTGCTAATCTGTATTGCAAATGGGATCTGTATTCCTATTGCCATCATTTAATTATTAATCTTCTAGAAATGAAAAAGTTAATCATTCTTTCCATTTATACCTTTGGATTTTGTTGGGACCTTTCAGGACAAACCAATCCCGAAGTAAAAAACATTGCCCTATTTTTACAACCGAACGTGGAAGTATTGGACTTCGCCGGCCCATTGGAGGTTTTTCAGATTGCAGGATTCAACACCTACACCGTTTCTCTGTCCAAGGAGCCGATGAAAGCGATGGACGTCTTAACCGTCGTTCCAGATTATGACCTAAAAAGCTGCCCCCAACCCGACGTACTGGCTTTTTTCGGAGGAGGAGATACCCGGAGACTATCCAAAGATTCTACTTTAATGAACTGGATCACCAAAACACTGCACCAAACGCCGATACAGTTTTCGGTATGTACCGGGGCTTATTTTTTGGGAGAAGCCGGTTATCTGGACAACCTATACACCACGACCTACCATTTAATGATTGATGATCTACAATCCCGGTTCCCCAAAAGCAAGGTCAGGAGTAAGGTCAGATTCGTAGACAACGGGGCAGTCATTACCACGGCAGGCATCTCAGCAGGAATAGATGGAGCCTTGCATTTAGTGGCAAAAATCAAGGGCAATCTCCACGCTAAACAAGTTGCCAAGGCTATGGAGTACGACAAATGGGTGCCAAACGAAGGAATGATCATTGACCATCCCTTTGTGCAACATGTATTATCAAAAGATTTGGATTCCGCACAAGAATACTTGTTAACGGAGCCGATGTACAAAGGAGAATTGCTGAACCTGTCCGAAAAGCTAATGCAACAAAAGCGGTGGATGGAAGCCGAAAAGTGCATCCAAATGGCAATGAGCAAAGGCAGACCGGATGCCAAAGACTACGAGTTGTTGGGACAAGCCTACAAAGCTCAAGGTAAATTCGCACCTCCCTCAGAACAAGCATATTTCGAGATCATCCGAACAGAAGGTGTAGAAAAGGCAACACAAATACTGATGGACGTGAAGTCGAAATACAAAGATTGGATGATCGCCGACCCCATGCAATTTTTACATCTGAGTTATTTGGAATACTACCGGAAAGGCAAAATTGATGATGCCATTCAGATCATGAAATTGGAGTTACAGCACTATCCGGAATACGTTTACGGTCACTATTGGATGGGACGCTACTATGAGGACAAAGGCGTTAAAAATCTGGCCCTGAAGCATTACCTGAAGGCCCTTGACTTGGATGCTACTTTTGTAGAAGCCAAAGAAAAAGTCGAGGAATTGGCCAATTTGGGTTCCCAGAATTAACGTGAACAGTGGCAGGACTGGCAAATCTCCTGATTTGCCAGTCGCCCAACAACCATAACAGTCACTTAATTTCAACAGCCTAGCAAGCCCAACCTTGATCGAGGGACATTAATTCGTCCACCACACATCATTACTTAAGGTAGGAAATACCCGGTCTTTCAACTGGGCGTTCCAGGACTCCCAATTCGACATCAGTGAATCATAGGTTGATCTTTCCGCGTTTTCAATATTGTTGACTTCATTGATCTCTGAGGACAGATCATACAGCAGGGGCGGCTCCCTTTCACGATCTTCATTGGTCACCAGTTTGTAAACCCCATGCCGGACGGCCATCGCATTCCGTCTCTGCTTTCTCCAGAACAGAAAATCGTGGGGGTTACCTTGATCTGCTCCCGTAAGAAACGGAAGGAGATCGACGCCATCCAATGGTCTTTCTTTGGCAATTTCGACGTCGTTTTGGGCCACGATGGTTGCCATAACATCCAGAGATGAAATGGGTTTGCGGTAGGTCTGAGCGGGCGGAATCGTACCTTTCCAACGCATGGCAAAGGGCACCCGAATACCTCCTTCGAACAAATCGGATTTGGCACCTCTGAGGGGAGCATTACTGGAAGCGTTGTTTCTGGCCCCACCATTGTCCGACAGAAAGACGATCAGGGTTTGCTCCTCAATGCCACCTGACTCGACCGCCTGCAGCACCCGCCCTACTCCATCATCTACGGCACTGACCATAGCTGCATAAGTTTTTCTTTTCTCGTCTTTAATGTCGGGAAAACGGGACAAATACTTTTCAGTAGCCTGTAGTGGCGTATGTGGAGCATTGTAGGCCAGATAGAGCATGAAGTGCTGATCGGCCTCGGTTTGCTTTTCAATGAACCTTACGGCAGCATCACTTAGCTCGTCCGTCAAATAACCTTGGGTATCCACCGTGTTTCTGTTCTCAATGATTTTGGTCCGGTACCACTCCCACTTTTTTGAGACTTCAGATAGGTCTTCGAGAACCAATTGATCGGCATAATAATTATGACCTCCCGAAAGAAATCCAAAGAAATAATCAAAGCCTCTCTCCAATGGATGGAAAACGGGATGCGTGCCCATGTGCCATTTGCCAATAACGGCACTTTTGTAATCGGCTTTACTCAGTACTTGAGCAATGGTTTCCTCCTCTACGGGCAGTCCCGCCGTTGGATTTTTTGGATCGATGCTCGGGTTGGTCGTGAATCCGAATCGCCCCTGGTACCTTCCCGTTAAAAAACCGGCTCTACTCGGACCACAGACCGGAAACGTAACGTAAGCTTCGGCAAAGCGAACTCCCTCTTTGGCGATGCGATCGATGTTGGGTGTCGGAATGTCTTTACATCCATTGAAACCTACATCCGCCCATCCCTGATCATCGGTCATGATGACGATCAAATTGGGTCTTTGGGTATCCGCTTCTAGGTATTTATTTTCTACCTGCTGACACGAGGTCAGCCCGGCCAGTAAAACCAGGTAAAGTACGGTGCTTCTCATATTTTTTTTATTTATGGTGCTTCTAAGCTCCTACCATCACTTCTGATAGACCCGGACATAGTCGATTTCGTAGCGAGACGGGAAAGCAGTACCGGCAGGATTTCCTCCATTTTGGCCTCCAATCGCAAGATTGAGCAGAATGTAGTGTTTGGGCTCCCGAAATGGATTGACCACATTCCCTCTTTGATTGATGGTTTTGCTCAGCGGGATGGTATTGAGCAGTTGATCGTCGACGTAGATCTTGATTTCCTGCACATCCCAATCCATTCGCCAGATATGAAATTTCTGATCCCACTCCGGATCGCCAAAACTGGAGACGGGAGTTCTGGAATCATCCCAGATGGCCTGCCAACGCTCAGGGCCTGCCCAGGCAGCATTGGCAAGGATATTTCCACCGTAGTATTCCATGATGTCGATTTCTCCACCGCTGGGCCACTCATGACCCGCACCCAGTGTCCAAATCGCCGGCCATAGTCCCTCTTCCACTCTGATTTTGGCACGAATTTCAAATCGGCCATATTTCCAACTATGCTTGCCCTGCGTTTTGATACTGGAAGATGTATAATGGATCTCAGGTCGGTTGCTTTTCCAATCGGAATCCGACGGATCGTAGTTGGGGTTGGGGAAAGTGTCTCTACGTCCTTCAATGACCAGTAGCCCGTTCTCTACAAGAGCATTATCTTCCTGATACCACTGGAGTTCCCGGTTGCGAACAAAGCCCTGCTCAAAGGACCAATTATCGGGATTGGGCGGGCCATCTACTTCAAATTCCTCGGCCCAGACCAGGGCATAATCCTTTTCTTCCTCCGGGATTTCCTGCTGTAAGACTTCTCCTTCTGACCTGCTGGAGCAACCGTAAAATAAAGCAGCACACAGCAACAGTGGTAATTTAATTGAATAAGTGAAATTCCAAAACATAGTCTCCGTATTAACCCCCTCCGTTAATAGCAAGGGCTTCACCTGGAAAAAGATACCGAAAAAGTCACTTCTTTCAAATAAAAAGCCTACTTTAGAATCAGATCTCTTAGGCCCCTAACCCATCCAAATTTGCAAAATGAATCCTGCAAATCTTCCATTTTGTAAAACAGAAAAGAATCATGAACAATAAGCTCATCCTCTCACTGATATGCTACCTGACCATTTCGCATTGCCGGGCCCAACATGTAGTTTGGCCTCCTGAAAGTATCCGGGATCTTACTGCTGCCTGGGAGGGCGATCGCACCCCGGACGGAAGGCCACAAGTCTCGGACCAACTGTTGGAACGATTGAAAACCCTAACCGTAGAAGAAGTTTGGTCTTCCCTACGTTCCCGCGGTTTTGAGAACCAGTTTGAAAACTTTGCCAGCACCTTTCAAAATGGATGGCAGATCTTACACCCGGATCAAGTGATGACCGGCCGGGTGGTCACCGCTCAATTCACGCCGCTAAGAAAGGATTTTGACGAATACGTTCAGAGGCAAGCAGAAAGAGAAGGCACCAAAACTCCGGTCACGAATTATGCCCCCATTCTAAAACTATTGGATGGGGATGTTTATGTAGCCGATAGTTACGGTAAAATGGTGGAAGGCACGCTCATTGGCGACAATCTTGGCAATGCCATCTACAAAGCCGGTAAGAGAGGAGTCGTATTCAATGGTTCCGTCAGGGACGTGGAGGGATTGAGCCAAATTGAAGGGTTTAATGCCTGGATTCGGGGATCGGACCCTTCTGCGATCAAACAAATGATGATCGCCAGTGTCAATGCCCCAATTCGCATTGGCAGAGTGACCGTCTTGCCGGGAGATGTGGTCCTGGCCAAGAAAACCGGCGTTGCTTTCATCCCGCCTCACCTCGTCCGCGAAATTGTAATTGCCGGAGAATTTACCGCACTGCGCGATGACTTCAACGTTTACTGCATGAAAAACAACAAATACGAATACGTAAACGAGGCCTTTGTCGTAGATCCCGACGTATTTGAAAAGGATTTTCAGGAGTGGCTGCAACAGCACCCGGACCTGCCTATGACCAAGGATGAACTAAGCGAGTTTTTGAAAGCTCGAGAGGCTAAAAGGGCTGCTAGGAAGGCTAGTCAGAATAGGTGATCTAGAGCACCTGGAAATGAGAGAACCTTGGGTAAGGTTCGCAAATTACCTATTCCTGCTCTAACTTCCGCAAAAGACTTTCCGCTTTTTCCATTGAGATGGTTAGGAATTCGCAAATGGTAGTCAATTCCATACCTGCATCATGCATTTTCTTAAAAGTGGCGCTGATCTGCTCTTCCCTGCCTTGTTCTTTCCCTTCTTTTAAACCCTCTTGTCTTCCCTCCTGTAT
>JANQRV010000321.1 GCA_028284395.1 Saprospiraceae bacterium | reverse complement strand
ATACAGGGCCCGCAAGAATTTGGCCTCCGCGGCGTATTGTTCACGCAGCTGGCCATCCATATCGATATCGGGTAGTTTTTCGAGCAATATATTGGCGCGGAAAATCCCTTTGTACCCATCGTACCAACGAGCCGTAGAAAAGGGATTACTGGGGAACCAGCGAAAATCACTTGCCGCACGGAAAAAGGTGCCGTAGTCTCCATTATCACCCGTCAATTCATTGATGTCGTCGCTGGGGCAATCGCCGATGCAGTTGATGGCCTCGCGGTACATTCCCTTCGAGCTAATGATGTCGTAAACTGCGGTCAATGCCTGTTCGGCGTGGGTGGCATTTTGGAAGAAGTTTTCATCCACCACACCGTTCTTAAACTCTTTAGTGACAAACTCCTCCCCGCAGGAGAAAAGTATGGCCAATATGCCAAGCCATAAGATTTTACTGTTTAATACTTTATACATGACATAATTGTTTTTTAATTAGAAACCGAGGTTTACTCCGACCGACCAGTTGCGTACCTGGGGGTATAAATCCTGATAAATACCTGCCGATGCACTGTTGTTCTGATCCAGACCCACCTCGGGATCGATGCCGGTAAATGGCGTCAGGACGAATACATTCTGAGAAGAGAGGTAGATTCTGGCATTGGAAATACCCACTCTTTCCAGCATGGAGCTTGGAAAGTTGAATCCCAATTGCAGTGTCTTCAGTCTCAGGAAGGAGCCGTCTTCGATCAAGTGGTCGCCCAGTATGATGTTTTGGTTGGGATCCTGCAGGTGTGGCCGGGGAATGGAATTACTGGTGCCCGGACCACTCCACGCGTTGACCACATTGACACTCTTGTTGTAGGCACGTCCGGAGGCTTCCAGTTGCGAACGGGCAATGTGTAAGATCTCGTTGCCGGCTACGCCAAAAAACTGGAAGTTTAGATCCAGTGCCTTGAAGCGGAGCGTACCACCAAAACCGTACGTGAAATCGGGGATCGGACTACCTACGATTTCTTTGTCCGCATTGGTCACTCTTCCGTCTCCGTCCAGATCGGCCCAGCGGAAGTCACCGGGGCCGGTTGCCGCCTGCTGATACGGAGAGTCTGGCTCGCCGTCGATGGCATTGGCTGCGTCTACCTCGGCCTGAGTTTGGAACAAACCTTCCGTTCGGCGTGTGAGAAATACGCCAAGGGGATGGCCGGGGCGAATGACGGAAGTCGCACCGGAGCCGGAGTACGTGTAGGCTACGATTTCATCCAAACCACCGAGGTCGATGACTTCACTGTCGAAAGTAGAGAGGTTGGCATTGAACTCATAGGTGAAGTCGCCCTGAGTTTTTCGGAAACCCACTGCGAATTCAAAGCCTTGATTCACCAGTTCCCCAACGTTGCTGACCGTGGTTTCCAATCCGGAAGTGCCCGGCAATGGAAGGACTAAAAGCATATCGGTTCGCGTTCGGTTGAAATATTCGGCGCTGAACGTCAGTCGTCCCTGTAACATGCCTAGATCTACTCCAGCACTGTATTCGGTAGCTGTTTCCCATTTTACACCCGGGTTTGCCAGGTCTTGGAGCGCGGCACCGAGAGCGGATACCCCGGTTTGATTACCGAAGGCATAGTCAAAGTCCGTACTGAGGGAAGCCAGGTAGCGGAAATTACCGATGGCATCGGATCCTACTTGTCCCCAACCACCGCGTATCTTCAAGTCGGAGATGAAATCACTGTTCCAGAAGGGTTCTTGCGATACTCTCCATCCGGCCGTAAAGGATGGAAAGAAGCCAAATTTGTTTTCGGGACCGAATTTTGAAGAGCCATCCCGGCGGAAAGCTGCGGTCAGTAGGTACTTGTCTTTGTAGTCGTAGGAAAGTCTACCAAAAAGAGAAGCCAGTGACTCTTCAACTAAATCGCTGGTGGATTGCAACTGAGTGGCACCCAGAACGATCTGGGTAAAAACGCTGGTTTCATAAGCGGCATTGGTATTCAGAAATTCGAATTTGGATTCTTGCGCCGACGATCCCGCCGTAACTACAAAGTTGTGGTCGCCAATGCTGTTGGCGTAGGTCAATACGTTGTCCCATTGCCAGAACAAGGAGTTGGAGCGGCTTTGATTGACGCTGGACAATCCGTTGGAATTCAGCAACCCTTCTTCCCAAATGGGGGTGAAGCTGTAATTCTTGGTATTCTGAAGATCGACGGCCAGCGTCGTTCTGAAACTCAGCCCTTTTAAGGGCGTCACCTCCAGGTATACGTTGCCGAGTACCCGGTCGGTAGCGTTGTCGCGGTCGGACAATGACCATTGGGAAACCTGGTTGCGCCGACGTTCCAAACGCGTATCCGTTGGACCACCGTAACCGGTGGAAGACAATTTAGGGTCGTCTTCGAACAAGGCCATGGTCGGTAGACCCTGGTATAGATTGGTAAAAGAACCGTGAATAAAAGTCCGGTTGCCGGCATTGTTGTCAAACCGCGAGCCACGGCTGTAGGCAATGCTGTTACCGATCTTAAGGTAATCCGTGATTTGGTTGTCGGTATTGGCCCGGAAAGAGAACCGTTCCTGGAAAGTCTCCAACATAATACCATCGTTGTTGAAGTAATTCATGGAGACGTAGTAATTGTGCTTTTCCGTTCCGCCCGAAACCGACAATTGATGGTCGGTGATCCAGCCATTGCTGATGACTTCATCCAGCCAGTTGGTGCCTTCTCCCAGGGATTGGGGGTTGGCAAAAGGCGCTTCTTCGCCGGCGGCCCGGAAGGCCTCGTTCATATTGGCGGCGAATTCCGCTGCATTCATTGGCCGTGGCAAATTGCTGGTTGGCTCCTGGATACCGACATAACCACTGTATTCCACTTTGGGTTTGCCGGTCTTTCCACGCTTGGTGGTGATCAAAACCACCCCGTTGGCGGCACGAGCACCGTAAATGGCAGTGGAAGCCGCATCTTTCAGGATGTCGATGGTTTCGATGTCGTTGGGGTTGATGGTGGTCAACGGGTTGTTGTTTTCGCTGTTGCCCGCCGGTACGATCACCCCATCAATTACGTAGAGTGGATTACTATTGTTGATCGAGCCCGCTCCTCTGATTCGAATGAAAACGCCACCACCGGGTTGTCCACCGTTGCTGGTTACATAAACCCCCGGCACCCGGCCTTGCAGGGCCGCATCGAAAGAAGGGGTTTGTACCTGGGCAATCTCGTCTGCACTCACGGAGACGATCGATCCGCTGACGTTGCTTTTCTTTTGAGTTCCGTATCCGACGACCACTACTTCATCGAGGAGAGCATTCGAACTTTCGAGGCTTACATCGACGGTTGTTCGATTTCCGACCTGCACTTCCTGTACGGCATAACCGGTATAGGAAAAAACCAGGACGGCATCAGCATCGGGCACCGTTAAGGTATAATCGCCGTTGAAATCGGTAACGGCGCCGGAAGTGGTGCCCTTAACCAGGATGTTCACACCGATTAGTGGAGTGCCGTCATTGGCGTCGATTATTTTGCCGGAAACTTCGGATTGCCCGTACGTGAAATGAGCGGCAAAAAGCAGCACTAAGGCCACGCTTAGCCACTTCGAGCAATTGGGTATTCGCTTCATTCGCTAGTGATTTTGGTTGGTTAATTCATTTTGCAGTTGATGCGTCTGCCCTTGGGTTAGTTTGGATTAGTATAATACAAATCTCTCTCCTTTGCTGTTTTTGTTGTGCAAAGAAGCCCGATTGCATAATTTTTATAAAGGTAAGGAGTCGAACACCCAATAATCTTCTAAAAAATTATCCGATCATGATATGATTTTATCCTTTTTTGCCTATTTTAGTCGGGTTCCTTAGAAAAATAGTATCAGATGCAACCGATTTTTCTTAAGCGATCCCCCGAAAAAAACACTGCCTTCAAAGTCTGTAGAAACGCCGACCCCTATAGCCACCAAACGTGGCACTTCCACGATGAATACGAGATTGCCTACGTGGAAAAAGGCGGAGGGACCAGGTTTGTCGGCGATAGTATCGAGCCCTATGAAGCGGGAGATCTGGTCTTGCTCGGAGCCAATTTGCCCCACGAATGGAAAAGTGATTACACCGGAGACATCAAAAGTGATTACAGCAGCCGAAGTTTGGCGCTATACTTTCTGAGGGACTTTCCGGGCAAAGCTTTTTATGCGCTGCCGGAGATGGAAAAAATAAATGTACTGCTTCGTCATTCCCACCGAGGGGTTAAGGTGCGAGACCAGCGCCGGAAGGAAATTGTTCACCGGAAACTTTGTAAGATGCTGCATTTGACCGGGGTGGATAAGCTCATGACCTTGTTTTCGATTCTCGAGGACATTGCCGATGCAAAAGAGAGTGAACTGCTGGCCAGTCAGGCATTCATCGATTCTTACCGGAATACGCGCGATCTGCGGATCAATCAGGTCTACAAATACATCAACGATCACTTCAAGCAGGACATTACCCTGTCGGAGTTGTCGGCAGAGATCAATATGACTCCCAATTCATTTTGCCGGTATTTCAAGAAAGTGACCAACAAAACACCGATCGAGTACCTGAACGAGATCCGGGTCGCTTACGCTTGCCGGCTGTTGGTCAGAGGCGACAAAACGATTTCCCAATGTGCGTTCGAATCGGGATTCAATAATTTGGCCAATTTCAACCGTCGCTTCAAGATCGTCAATGGTCAAACGCCGAAGGAATACATTCGCAAAGCCCAATGACTCACTAAACACTAACTCAATGCGGGATTGGGTTTTAGGTACGATCCCGGCGACCAGGGGAACTTCTGCTCGATGTCGTCGATCAGCTCAACTCCAAAGCCGGGTTTTTCCGGTAATCTCATCTTTCCGTTGACGGCAACCAGCGGCTCTTTAAAGATCTCTTCTTTTAGTGGGTTGAAAGTTTGATTTAACTCGCACATATGTCCGTTCGGGCAACCCGCCACGAAGTGGATGTTCGAAATGGTGGTTAGGCCGCCGTGCCAGTTGTGCGGGCATTGCAGTCGGCCGAAGAGGTGTGCCATCCGGGCGATGTGCCAATTTTCGCTGATGCCGGTAAAGTTGCAGTCGGATTGGATGATGTCGTAGGCGCCTTCCACGATCCATCTTTGCAATTGAAAGCGATTGGTGTATCGCTCTCCACCGCTGATCATGACGCTAGGCATTGCTTCTTTGATCTTGAGATGTCTTTCTACCGCACCGTCTTCCCATTGATTCATGGGTTCTTCGTACCAGTAAAACTTCAAATCCTCGAGGACCGGACACAGTTGTTCGGTAATTTCTTCGAACGACCAGCCGTGTTTTTCAATCATCAATTTAAAGTCGGGGCCGACTGCTTCCCTTAGTTTCCGCAGGATGGGAATGTAGGTTTTGAGGTCCATTTTGCTGTACTTCCAGTCCGTGCCATTCCTAAATTTAAAAGCATCAAAGCCCTCTTCTTTATACTTCAGCGCCTCTTCAATCAGTTGCATGGCCCCATCTTCGTACCATTTGTGGTTGACCCCGGCACTGGCATAAATGGTCATTTCTTCCTGTGGCTGGCAATCGGTGGCCAGCAGGCGAAAAACGGGTTGGCTTTTGGCTTTGCCGATGAGGTCCCAACAAGCATTTTGGACCCCGGCCCAGGCGGCACGGGCCAGATAATCTCTCCAGGGGCCACCCGAACCCAGATAGTCGATGTCGAACGGGTTTTTGCCCTTCAGGTATGGTGTAATGTGGGTATCGGTAAATTTCTTGATCTCGGCCGGATTGCTGTAGGGACTGCCCTCCGCGAAACCAACGATGCCCTGGTCGGTGTATACCTGGACGAGGGCGGCATCGGTCTTCCAAACTACGTAAGAGCCTACGCCCCAAAGAAAGGAGCCATCCGGGGGCACATAAGAAAGAGGAGTGACTTTGATGTCGGTAATGCGGATGTTTTCCCGTTGCAGCAGATCGAGTGGGTTGCGGAGGTTGACACCGGTTTCATCGGTGTTTTCCCGATCTGGTCCTTGCCGGCAAGCCCCTAAGTTGCCCAGCGCTAAGGCTCCGGCTAATACGGTTCCCTGATGCAGAAAGTGCCGTCGATTCATTGATTGCATGGTTGTTTCGTTTTGTTAGTTTTGAAGATCTGAGCTGATTTCTTTAAGATCCATTTGCAAAGTTTACGTAAATTTTTGAATCTTTTAATAGCCGCTTAATCATCATTCTAAATTAATACAAACATGCGAAACCAACTTGTCATTCTCGTCTTCATTACCTTGATGGTGTGGACCACCAATTCGCTTTCCGCCCAGTGGCTCAACATGAGCAAAGACCATTTGCTGGCCCTGACCCCCGAATGGGAAGGAGAACGATTTGAAGATGGCCGACCGAAGGTACCTCAGGATATTTTGGAAAGAATGAAAGCCATTTCTCTGGAGGAAGCCTGGTCCATCCTCCGAAACAATGGATACAAAAATCAATTTGCCGGGGATTGGCACATCATTCATCCCCACCAGGTCATGTGTGGCCGGGCCCTAACCGCCCAGTATATGCCTCGACGAGCCGTTATCCGGAAGGTTTTGGAAGAAACCGGAAGCCGGGAGGGGTATATTGGCGATATGGTCAATTGGCCGATCGGGCAGTTGGTCGAAGGCGATTTGTACGTAGCGGATTCTTACGGAAAAATGAATGAAGGGCCGATCATCGGGGATAATTTAGGTACGTCCATCTACGCAAAGTCGAAAAACGGCGTCGTCTTTAACGGGACGCTGCGGGACCTGGAGGGACTGGAAGGCATCGAAGGTTTCAATGCCTTTGTCAAGGGCTGGCACCCTTCTTACCAGATGGAGATGATGCTTACGGGAATCAATGTGCCCATTCGGATCGGCGAAGCCACGGTCATGCCCGGAGATGTAGTTTTGGCGAAGAGAGAGGGCGTCATATTCATTCCTCCTCATTTGGCGGAGGAAGTGGTGGTTACCGGAGAGTTCGTAGCGCTCAAAGACGAATTTGGGCACTTGTGTCTGCGGGAAGGCCGATATACGTCGGGTGAAATAGATGGGGCCTGGAAAGACGAGATCCGGGAAGCCTTCCTCGTTTGGCTGGATGCCAATCCCGATAAGATCCGGATGACCAGGGCCCAGTTGGATGAGTTCTTTAAGCAGCGAACCTGGTAGCGCAGGGGGCAGTCGATTTTGTTATTGGTCCGACCTCCAGGGGAAATCATAGCTGGGCGGATAAGAGAACCGGTCCAGGTCCAATTCCAGCTGGCCCGTGGCGCCCGGGCCCAACTCCACCTCGAAATACGGTTTTTCAATCGTGTAAAACTGATAGGGATAGTGCATGACCTGGCGAACGCGCCGGATCTTGTGTTCGCCAAACATGCCCCCTTGAATGATGACCTTCTGCGACCGGCTTGGATGGAGGTTGACCAGCTCTACCGTGACACTCTTGGAGGTGATCCTCTTAACAAGCGCAGCCATATGTTGGGGAATACCGGGCCGTTTTTTTTCGGGATCGAAGTAGCGCAGGCTGGTGTGCAAGAGTCCGCCGTGGTAAATGTGATTGGGGCCTCCCAACATGAGCTGGACGAGTCCTTCCAGAATGACGGGATTGCGGTTGAGGAAGTGATGAACGTCCTGATCTTCCGGTGTGGTTTCATCTTCGCGCACCATGTTCAGCCGATGTTGTACTTCCCGGTAATTGGCGCGCAGTATTTCGACGGGGAAGTTGGGATTTTCACCTTCCAGGTAGCCCATCCAGGACGCTGTATTTTGGGAGTCGCCCTTGCTTTTTCGGTAGTGGGTATTGTTCCACTTTTCCGGATCGGTTAATTTTTTGGCCCGATCCCAGTCTTCCGCTTTTCGGGAAATGTACCAAAGGTGGGTGGGATATTTGGGTGCCATGGGCCGGTAGTCCCACCAGCCGCGGTCGTCGTATCGGTGCGGTACTTGGAGCTGGTCGTCTTCCATTTTACCTTGATCTTCCACCAGTTTGATGACGGATGTGGGCAATGCCAGGTATTGATCGTCCCCACTGACCAGGTAAGCATTGCTGGCGCCAATGACGGTGGCTTCCATTTGATTCATCAGTCCGTGGGGCCACCTCCAGCCGTAGTAACCTCCCCACTTCTTTCCGGCCATGTGTTCGCCGACTTTGGCGGAGAGGCCTACGTTGTCGGGAAGAAAGCCGCCGTTTTCTTCGACGCGTTTCATCCACGTAGAAGTATAGTCGGTGATCCATTGCTGATATTTTTTGTCTCCGGTATACATGTAGGCGTTGAGCATGAGGCTGGTACAGGCCAGATTGAGGGGGACATCGCCCTTCATCATGCGCTCGTTCATGGCCTGCAGAATCAGGGGGAATTTGTCGTCATCGTTCCAGGCGGCACTCGATTCGATGCCGGGAATGTCTTCGTAGGGCAGTAGGTAGTTGGCCAGAATGGGACGGTGGGTCACCCAGTCCTCGGCGGTATTGATCAGTCTGGGGCCTTTGCTGCCGGTCAGCGGAGAGCGAATCAATTTCAACTCGGGATCGTAATTGCCGTAAGCGGGATCTAGGTAGAGCTCCGCGAATTTGAGCGATCTCTTTTTGAAGGTATCGTCATAGGGGTTGGTCAGGCCGAAAAAATAGAAGTAGGTATAGGACTCGCCGTGATGCATCCAGTCGTAGCCGGCGTCGAATTCATCGTAGACCTGTCCGTAGTCAGTGAACTGGCGCGTTACGCCCTCCCACAGATGACGGGCCAGGCTGTCAAGGGCCATAGGGCCTCCAAGGGCAACGTACAATGGAAAATTGTAAAAGCTTTCATATCCGTCGTCGGATCCGTCCATGCCGGGCCATTCGTCGCGCCAGATCAAGGTGCCATCGTCGTTGGTGTATTTTTGAACGAATTCCATGGCGGCGGGGTAGAGGTAGTCCAGCAGTTGCCTTTCCCAAAGGGCCCATTCGGGTGGAGCGTCGGGTACGTTCAATTGGATGGAT
>JANQRV010000302.1 GCA_028284395.1 Saprospiraceae bacterium | reverse complement strand
TCCCACTGTGGTATTGGCATTAGAGTTATTGAATAATCCACGGTCAGAATCGGCATAGATGTACTGTGTAGAAAGGTTCAGCGTGAGGCGGTCCGTGAGTTTGTGGCCCACATTGGCACGCAGGGAGTATTTCTGATAACCGGTATTGTCAACAATTCCTCCCTGGTCGCGGTAGGTACCGCTTACATAAAATTTTGTTTTGTCGCTACCGCCGCTGACACTGAGAGCGGAGATCGCCTGTATTGGTTGATTGTCAAAAACCTTTTTTTCGTAATCAATTTCACCGTTTTGATCAAATAGCGCCGCATCGCCAGCCCCAAATACGGATTCCACCTTTGCTCTGTCCCATCCTCTGGTGCCCAGTAAGCGAGTTGGCGTACTAATTCCAAGAGTTTGAGAAAAATTAACCCGGGTATCTTGGTTGTATTTGCCTGATTTTGTCTTGATAACAACGACCCCTCCAGCACCACCAACACCGTAGATGGCTGCTGCTGAAGCTCCTTTGAGTATCTCTATGCTTTCAATATCTTCCGGAAACAAATCAGCGATGCGGTTGGAAGCATCGTCTTGGTTGGTTGCAGTGTTCCCGCCGCCGGCAGCTGCGGTTACAATATCTGTGCCGAGTGAGATGGTTGAATTATCGACATAAACACCATCGATGATGTATTGTGGTTGTTGGTTTAGAAATACCGATGTCACACCCCTCAATCGGATTGAAAAGCCACCTCCCGGTGCTCCCGAGTTGGCGCGGATCTCCGCTCCGGTGAATTTTCCATAAAGGGCTCCATCAATCGTATTTTGGGGGACAACCCCAGTCAGTTCAGCCGAACTAATGGAAGCCACCGCGTTGGCCAGGTTGGCTCTTTTGACACTGGAAGCTAATCCGGTAATGACCACTTCGTCGAGCGTGCTGGTACCCGATTCCAAAATGATCTCCAAGTTTTCTTCAGCTCCGGTAAGTTCGAGCAGCTGTGTTTCAAAACCGGTGTAAGATATCTCTAAAACCGAACCTGCTTCGGGGCTTTCCAGGGAGAAGTTACCATCAATGTCGGTCACGGTACCAGTAGTAGTCCCCTTTACGAGGATAGAGGCCCCGATCAGCGCTTCGCCTTCTGCGTCTGTGATTTTTCCAGAAAGCATTTCCTGGGCGGAAATATGGCTTAGATTGGCCAGTGCTAGGAATAAACCTAGCAGTACTAGTGAGCATTTTTTCATCAAATAAAATTTTGTTTACAACTCAATTTGTCTTCCAAAGGTATTAAAAAACTTACCTCAGTAAGGAATTTAACACTTTAGTAGTCAGCTTTGTAAGCCGGACTAAAGCGGGGCGCGGAACTTTTGTTTGAGCGGAAATGTTATGGTATATCATACAGTAAAAAGCCCTCCTGAAGTTTTCCTGTCGCGTATCAATTTCCGATTCTGTATTCGATCCCATCTTTTCCATAACGGATGAATGACCGATCTAAATTGACAATAACCACTCATCAACGAGAAGCAACAGAAACCAAAGAGGCAACAAAAACCAAAGAAACAATGACAAACAAAAAAACAGTAACCCAAATCAGTAAATTTCTCAGTTTAGTTTTACGGCATAAACCGGAGACCATTGGTCTTGAATTAGAGGCTAATGGATGGGTAGCGGTAGAGACGCTCCTGCGCAAAATGAATGACTTTGGCAAGCAGATTGATCTGGCCACCCTAACCCATGTTGTCGAAAACAATAACAAGACCAGATTTGCCTTTAACGAGGACGGCACCCGGATTCGGGCAAATCAGGGACATTCTTTAAAAATCGACCTTGGTTATGCAACAAAAGATCCTCCGGAGACTTTGTTTCACGGTACGGCCCAGCGATTTCTCGAAAGCATTATGGAATCCGGTCTGGAGAAAAGAAGTCGACATCATGTGCATCTGAGTCCAGACAGAGCGACAGCGATCCAGGTCGGGAAAAGGCACGGCAAACCGATTGTCTTAACAGTGCTGGCGGGGGAAATGCACCGTGATGGCCATGAGTTTTTTGAATCGGATAACGGTGTTTGGCTTACGGATCACGTTCCGGTGAGGTATCTGCACATAGAAACAAAATAGATGCCGGGTCTACCTTGCGGAGCCCGGCATCTGGGAGTATGTTTAAAATTCCCGCTAACCAATACTAAATCCGTCCTTTTTAACTCGATTTAATCATACTCTTAGGGACCATCAATTGTCTTTGACGACTACAAATTTTCTTTTCATTTCTTCATCTTCCGATCCCGGGATGGATACGTAGTAAATTCCGGTCGGTAAATCATGGATGTCCAATTCAAAATTATTAGTCCCTTTGTTTAGTGCTACCGCCTGTTTGCGTAGAATACTCCCATTGTTATCGATGATTAGGATTTCATCTTCGCGATCTCCTGTACTACTTAGATCGACATTGAGGCGATTCTTCGCCGGTACGGGATAGATCTTACTGAATTGGACGGTGTTGTTGGTTGGTGCCAGGTCTCCTTGAATCAATGCCGGCTCGGTAATTTCCACGACCACCGAAGCTTCATCGTCTTCATCCGCAATTGCATTCAGATCATTACCGGGTTTGGAATCGGGATCTCTCTCCATTGCCGTTGCTACCTGGATAAAATTACTGATATTGGTACTGCTTGCTTGAGCAAACACCTCCAATTCGATGGTGCCGGTTTGACCAGCTTCGAGTACGCCGATGTCCCAGCGACGGAAATCGCGATTGTACGCTCCGAATTCGGTATTTGGCGTCAATAGGGTGAGCCCTTCCGGTATAGGTATGGAGACAGACACTCCAGTAGCTGGAATGTCTCCAGCGTTGTTCAGTTCGACGATGTAGCTAAAGGTCCCAAATTGCTCGACGGAAGCAGAGCTCGTAGAAACCGATAATTGTAAGTCGATCGCTTCATCATTCATAGCGACATCGGAAGCATTTCCGAGGTTGATGAAGCAATCACCACTTCCACTCCAAGGAGATGCGAGGTAGGGGAAGGCAGGTTTAAAAGCAGCATCATTGCTTTCGACTCCTGTAGTATAGCCGAGCACACCCAATAACTGTGGTGTTACCGGGTTGCCGGTGGCCGGGTCAAAATCGTCGTACCAAAGTCCTACCGCGGCCAGAACAACACCGCCTACTGCCTGCAATTCAATTCGGGTAACGTCGTCTTCCAACCTTCTTCCATTGGGGAAACCGTCCATATTGGGAATAAATTGTAAGTCACTGGTCGTATTATAGTTTGGGTCAACCAAGCCCAATACAGCTGCCTGGACCAATCCCAACGAACTAAAATTGGGATCGTCTCTGGGAGTAGGGGGAACGGCCATATTCAAGCGAAGCATATCTCCACCATTCGGCAAGAAATTGTGGATGAATGGCTTTCCTGTAGCCAATGGATTGCCTTCTTTCCCAGTTGCCAACTGGTAGGGAATGACATTGGGGACACCCGTGTGGAAGATGGGCCAAAGGTCGACTGATCTGGGTTTTCCGGGCCCAGGTAATAGTAATCCGCCAAAGACATTGTCATCAAGTGCTGTGCCGGCAACGGCATCACTCCCTTTCAACGGAAATAAACCGTCTTGTCCATTACCAAAATCAAATGCTCCCAGGGAGTTGCGTTGAATTCGTAGTGGGGCGAAAGAAGGTACTGCTCCTCCAAACTGATCGTCGTCCATGTACAAGGCCAATTCCGGATTATAAAAGAAGGGATCCAAGCGCTGATCGATGATTTCGCGATAGGGAGTAATTGAATTCCAGTAGTCTTTTGATCCGATTGGGATGACTGCTTCATTTGTAAGCGGCATGCCCAGACGAGACACCTGTACCCAATGACCACGGTGGATTTCATTGGCACGATAGAAGGTACGAATGTTGCGCCGACTGGCAGAAGCCCATACACCAATCACATAATCCGGATCAAGAATGGTGGTCGGTTCCGGAGCGGCTCCTTCTTTCAATAAATCGGCAATAGGTACTTGGATGACTAATGCGCTGACATTAAAACAGGCGATTCCGTCTCTTGCTGCACCATTTTGGCGAGGTGCATCGCCCAGATCAAAAATTCCGCCCAAGTCTACAAAAAATGGATCGTCAGCTGGTCCGGCATAAACTGTTTCGCCAGTGGAAGCCGTGGTAATGGCACCGGTGATCAAGTCTTCGTAAGTAGAAGCCAAACCAACGGGAGATTCTATTGATCTGGGGCCAATATTGGTCGGAGGTACAATGCCTTCATGAACGATTGTTTTGAAGGTGCGCCCACCGTCCGTACTTTTTTGCAACTTGTAAGTCATTCGAAGATTCTGTTGACCGAGCCTGATATTGAAAAAGGTGGTCGGATCCTCATTCTTTTGCCGGAAGGTGAAACGATAGAGTACCTCATCCCCTTTTTTGGAAGCATCGTTATCGACGTGAATCTCGTAGCGGATGTTTTCTCCAAAACTGTAATAGTTCGGGCCACCGTGAGGCAGCTGCAATGGGACGTAGGTTGCAATTAAAGTGATCGTATTGGGATTATCCGGACTGCGGAACGCATATACATCCACGTTGTCTGCCAGCGGATCGTTTGCGATCAACGGCGCTTCACGGTGACTAGAGGATATTCCCAGGTTCTGAAACGTTAAAAGGAGCCATAGAGGTAGCATCCATTTGAGGCTAAAACCTTTCATGATTGATAGTTTATTGGTTGATTAGAAAATTTTGAGTTTCGGTTGGTCGTGTCGCAATGCTTGGCTAATGGGTCAGCCGATCGCTTTCATCAATTCGATTAATTCGGGGTGTTTGGACCCAGTAATGGTAGCCTTTTGCAGATGCTCTTTTGCTTTTTGCATATTGCCTTGTTCGGCATAGATTCGAGCTAGCATGCGATTCGTGTCTATATTGTTGGGGCGGGCCTCGTAGGCTCGGTTGGCAAACTGTAAAGCTGCCTTATAGTCGGTTTTCAGTTCAATGTATAGATTCGCATACTCCAGGTTCATGTTGTGGCCACTTTCAACATCTTCCTGGAGCATTATCATAATGTCCTTTAGGATGGCTTCTTTTTCCACCGTTCGATTTGTTTGAGCGTAAACATGTGCCAGTTGTTCATAGAATCCCACTTCGGGGATAATGGAACAAGCCTCTTTTAATAATTCTTCTGCAGTTTGATAATCTTTTTCTTCGAAGGCTAACTGAGCTTTTGCAGCAATAGCAAAGGGGTAATCAGGTCGGTATTTCAGGATGGCCTCGTATTGGACCTTCGCCTTGTCGGCATAGCCATATCTGCTGTATAAATTGCCGAGCTCTAACTGGGCCCAAGAGGTTTCTTCCAAGCCCGGATATCCGGCTTCAACGGCCATTTCCATAGCCTCGATGGCTTCTTCATACAGGCCATGGATTTCACGGAGGTAGGAAATGCGGGCGTAGGAGCGAAGATCTGGTCGCACGGCCACCATTTTATCGGCCATTTCTATGGCTTTATGGTAGTTACCCATTTCGACGTAGGCATCGGTTAAGACGCCATAGATCTGGGCGTTGTAGGGGTTGATCGTCACCGCTTCCAGGCCGGTCTGGAGTGCAGACGCAAATTCGTGCTGCGATAGTAACACTGCCGCTTTGGCGGCCATTGCCCTGAATTGCAGGTCTGCATTGTTGATTTCCTGATCGACTAATTCATCGAGCAATTGCAGGGCAGCTGGGTAATAGTGGCCATGTTCGCCGGTGATGCGGGCCTCCTGCATGAAAATCAAGGCGATGTTCAACTGACCTTCGGGGTTTCCCGAGATGGCGGCCTTTCGGTTCTGAACATATTGATTTTGAACAGTTTCCCATTCTTTTCCTTGGCGGATTCTTTCGTGGCGGTCCAGTAATTTGGGAAAATCCTCGATGGCGGCAACAAGGTTCCTCTCAACGTCGGAGGGATCGTTGTTGGTCTGTGGTTCGGATTGGCAACCCCAAAGAAAAAACAGGGTTAGAAAAAGCGCTAACTTCTTTAACGAATTCATGATGGTCCATTTAAAATTTAACTAAACTTAATCGAACGACAAATAAAGGCAATAGAAGACTTGTTGAAAACCGGAGGTGACCGATCCCAATTCCCGCATTTTACGCGATTTTGATCAATGGTGTTTTATAGAAAAATGAAGGTTAATGGTAAACTGTCATGTTCAAATTTCTTCTATCGTTTTTTGTCTTCATTCATACTTACGAGAGTTGAATGCGATTTGGATTTAAAAAGATCAAATTTTTCTAAAAAAAATCTAAATTTGCTTTGTAAGCGGGGTCTAAAGCCTTGATTTAAACACTTATTCCACCACATTAATGGACGACAGTAAAATAAAAGAACTACTGCAAAGCGATCCCCGCCGCGCTGTCGCCCAGATTCTCGAAAAATATGGAGGAGCCCTCCTAGGGGTCATCCACAGAATTTTAGGATCCCAGGAAGCTGCAGAAGATACGCTTCAGGATGCCAGTGTCAAAATTTGGAAAAATGCCGCCAGTTACGACGAATCCAAAGGACGCTTGTTTACCTGGTTGTTAAACATCGCGAAAAATACGGCTTTGGATAAAGCGCGCACCAACAAATTCAAGTACAGCAGGAAATCCCAATCATTAGACAGTACCGTATATGATAATATAAGGTTTAGTGAGGAGATGAAAACGATGGATGTAGGACTTTTGACGATGGTGGAAAAACTGGATGTGAAATACCGGGAAGTGATCGATCTGATTTACCTTCAAGGGTATACTCAAAAGGAAGTGGCCGATATACTTAACTTACCACTGGGCACCATTAAAACAAGAGCTCGTAGTGGTATTAGAGAGTTGCGCCGTCTACTGAAAAGATCATAGAGTAAGAATAAAATAAGAAAAGTCAAAATATTTAAAAATTGTGATGCTTTAAAGTGAATATTCAAGAATACATAGCGTCTGGAATTCTCGAGGATTATGCACTGGGGCTGTTGGAAGATTCGGCCAGAGAAGAAGTACGGCGAATGGCGGAACAGCATCCGGAAGTAGGGAAAGAATTGGAGGAAATAGAGTCCGCCTTGAACCAGTATGCTATGGCCAATGCCATTCCTATGCCGGATGGTTTGCAGGATCGTATTCTTGAAAAAATTGATGATCAGGAGGAAGCGGTGCAAAAACCGGCCAGGTCTCCCAAAAATATGCGTCTTTCTACCTGGCTTCTGACGCTTTTGATGCTGGCATCTTTAGCCCTGTGCTATCGCTTCTTTAAATCCAGCGAGGAGGCAAAGGCCGAAAGAACACTAATGGAAATGAGATTGCAGGATTGTGAGGATGCCGGTGTTGAGGTCCGCCGACAATTGAATATCCTGTTGGGAGAAGCCAACCAGTCCATTATCTTGAAAGGAACGGCGGATACCTTGCAGTCAATGGCCAAAGTATTGTACAATCCCGCTGAAGAAAGCGCTTATCTTGACGTCGTAAATTTAGACAATCCCAACCCGGGCAAACAATATCAGGTCTGGGCACTGAAGGCCGGACAAGCCATTTCCGTTGGGTTGATTAACAACCAAAGTCTTGGAAACACGATCGTTCGCATAGATTTTGTGGAAGAAGCAGATGGCTTCGCAATTTCAGAGGAGGACTTGGGTGGAAAGCCACAACCAACCCAGGAAGCGATCGTCGCATTGGGACTTATTTGATTCGGGGAGTTCTTCAAAATCTCCTCAAAATTCCTACCTATCTTTGTTCAATTATGAAATTGTTACTGGTAGAAGACGAAAAGGCTTTGGCCGACAATGTCCGTGCTTATCTGGGTAATGAGGGCAATATATGTGAGTTGGCAGCTGACTTTAATGAAGCTACAGATAAGCTGAGCGGATTCAGCTATGACGTCGTCGTTTTGGATATTATGCTGCCTGATGGCAATGGTCTGGATGTTCTTAAGGAGATCAAAAGACACAATCCCGATACCGGAGTGCTGATCATTTCGGCTAAGAATGCACTAGAGGATAAAATCCAAGGTTTGGAATTGGGAGCTGATGATTATCTCACAAAACCCTTTCATCTACCCGAATTAAATGCCAGGATAAAGGCCATTTACCGCCGCCGAAAATTTCAAGGTAAGACCGATGTTACCTTTAATGAGATCAGGGTAAATACCGAAACACTGGAAGCCTGGGTGAATGACGAAGTACTACCGCTCACCGTCAAGGAACATGAACTACTGCTTTTTTTAATTGCAAACCGCAATCGGGTTTTGACCAAACAAAGCATCGCCGAACACTTATGGGGGGACAATGTCGATTTTTTGGACTCCTTTGACTTCGTATACCAGCATATTAAGAATCTGAGAAAGAAAATCACGACGGCAAAAGGGAATGACTACATTAAGACGATTTATGGGCTCGGATATAAGTTTAGTAACCAATAGCGGATGGCTCGAAAAGTAGGATCATGACTTTATTAGCAAAGACAACACTTTTTTACCTGTTGGTGGCACTCTTGGTGTTCGGCGTCGGTGGAGTAGTAACTTACCAAATGATCAAAAAGGAGGTGGCTAAAGAGACGGACTATTATCTGAATGCCACCTTTCATCGGCTGGTAGAAGCGATTGCTGAGGGAAAACCCCCAAAAGCTTTTGTCAATGACAAAGTCGTCATTTGTGAATTGGAGGATCGGTTTTGGCGCGACACCACGGCTTACTATTCCGATACGCTGGGGGCACACCCGGTATTGGATAAATTAGAACCTCACCGCAAACTACGCAGGATCAAAGAAATCAATGGTATTTATTACCAGATTAGCTTGATGGATGTGTTGATCGAATCCGATGATATGTACGAAGGCGTAATCGACATTTTATCTCAGCTTTTTCTTTACTTGTCTCTCGCACTTATCGCTTTTAGCTTTCTGATATCTCGTCTACTTTTGTCGCCTTTTAAGGAAACATTGCGAAAAATTGGCCAATTTAACCTAAAAAAGGAGCAGCCGATAGAGTTGCCCTACACGACTACTAAGGAATTCCGCGAACTCAATACCTTCATTGGTGATATGACGGGAAAGGCCCGGCAAGATTACCTGTCATTGAAAGAATTCAATGAGAATGCTTCCCATGAAATGCAAACGCCAATCGCCGTTGCCAAAGGGAAATTGGAATTATTGCTGGAAGAAAATTCACTGTCTGGTCGACAGGCACAATTGATCCAATCGGCGCATCAAGCCATTGGGAAATTGTCAAGAATCGGCCATAGTCTATCTTTACTGAATAAGATTGAGAATCGAGAATTTGCGGTAGCTAAGCCGATCAATTTTGCCAGCGCTGTAGAAAACAGCATTCTGTACTTCAGAGAATTGGCAGAATTGAAAGGTCTCGAAATTAAAAGCGAGACGGAATCCCAGGTGTTGCTTCCAATCGACCCCGCTCTGGCAGACATCCTGCTTTCGAATCTACTCAAGAATGCCATCCAACACAACCATAGTGGTGGCTGGATTCATATCGACCTATTCAGACAAAAGCTCGTCGTTAGAAATTCAGGGCAACCGCCAAAACTCAGCACCCGGAAGCTTTTTGAACGTTTCCAAAAAGGAAACCACAATGGAGGATCCGTTGGACTTGGACTGGCCATTGTCAAAAAGATCTGCGACGTCAACCACTGGCAGGCGCATTACAGCTTTGCGGACGGCGTCCATGAAGTTACTATTACCTTTGCTAAAATTCCGGTCGATACAGCAGGAAATGTTCCAGTATAATGACCTCTTTCCCTACTCCATTACCGTTAATTAAGAGGAAATGCAGAGTGACGGCAGGTCTGACTGCGGCCAGAAAGCTGAAATTAATGCTTCGATACGAAGTCATCATTTCACGCCAGTATGCGTTCTCTTTCAGTTACATAAACGATTGTAATACAGGGTAGCGTCGAGATAGGTTTGAAATACAATCTTTAAAAATGGTGGTATGCCACGTCACAATTCACGCTATTGTTTCCCACAACTTGTACGGGTTTTTTTTATCCTTGTAGTGTAAATACTAAAGATTCCCCATCATGTTATTGCAAAGACTTTCTAAGGTCGCCCATACCACTTCTCTGTAAAGTATTTCCATAAAACAACTCAAGACAACACACTAAGTCAGATTGATTCTATTAATCCAATTCCGGGAATGATCGCGGGAAAGGAATGCAATAAACAGCATCAAATGAATATGGAAAGCATTTACATCTATCATGTCTACAGGAATAAGATTACTGCCCGCTTAACCTTTCTTCTGTTAGCTCAGCTACTTACTATAGGGGCATTACTGGCGACTAAAGGCGGACCGGTAGAAGGACTAACGCTGAGTACCATCTTCGAGCAACCAACCAAATTGGATAGTTATAAGACCTTAGAGGCAATTCCTAATGCATTGAATTATCGGGATCTGAAGACAGCTCTCGACGATGTTGAAATTGCGTCAGAAGTATTTTCAGCCCAAGGTTTTAGACAGAATGAAAGGGTTGGAGTATTGTTTGCCGTGAAGTCGGAAGGAGAGGTTTATGAACATTCCAAATACATTACCGATCGAATTGATGGCGCAGAGATTAATCGAGTTTTTGCACATTCATTCCGCAATATATTTCCGCTACTGGTAACACAATTCACTACTCCGGACGGCAACGGGGAATTCAGCTGTAACTTCTCCGCCTTCCTGGGTGACGAAGGAGGCTTCAAGGTCGAAAGCCATTGGAATAAAGAGGAATACACGTTTGGCGAAACTTTCTATAACTTCCAACTGTGGGCCGAGAACATGAGCAAACTAGAAGTACTGGTCGATGAAGTTTTGACCCGTCTGATGACGCAAGCGGACATCGGTGAGGTGTATACAACCAAGGCTCCACAGGTGTACATTGCAAAGCAGCAGAAGGAAAACGGCATGCTGGTACTCGACATCGTAAACGCGTCTGGTGTTCGCGAGATATTGCTTTCGGGTAGCAAGGAGAGTGAGTTCTTGACCGAGACGATTCCCCTCGAAGTGAAGATGCATCTGAGTGGTAGCGCCCGTGAAACCATTACCATTCCAGCGCAGAACCAATTATTTGTCGGAGGCGATTTAAAGATTAGAAGACCGGCCTCTAATTCGGTTAATCCAAATACCGACGGATCTTGGGGTGTATTCTATGATGACTTGGCGGCCAACATTGAGACCTTTGCTACGAGAGTCAGTCAATCACCTCCATCGGAAGTGATCGTTGCACCACTTTCCAGGGATCTGTACCTGGATGGAACGCTTAGGGATGAACTTATGATCACAAGAACTGTCAATCCGGTATCTGCATCCAAGGATTACTCCAAATTCAATGCTTTTACCTTCGATGTGGCTGGCACCTACGACCTCGAAATCATATTGGTGAAAAGCGGTATAAAGAACTTTGAAGATCAGCCTACAGCATTTGTTCAACGCGGAAATGAAAGTGGTTCGATGATCCTAAAGCAAAGCGATTTTATTCAGCTCGACGGAACAGAAGATTGGAGCGATGTTCGATCAATTGTCTTTAAGAAATACGGTACTGGTTTTGAGGAACCGGTGACAATAGAAATCAAGAATCTTCAATTTGTCAAATACGATCAAATTCCTGAATGCGAATGCACGATTTTACCAGGTCCAAATCCCGGTGTCTTTGCCGGAAGAAATAGGAGATAGTTTTCCGAAAAATAAAAACGAAAGGATTTTTTGCGGCGGATGTAGTTTTACATTCGCCGCTTTTTTATGGCTACATATTATTATTTATCATCTTTTATATGTATGCTTGTCTTGTGAAGTAATGCTTTTCCTGAAGCCCGTCCGTTCATATTACCCCACCGGGAGTTTGCCCAGGCCAACAACAAATAATGCACTAAAATCTATTTTACCTATGATCACCACCATCATTATTGACGACGAAAGCAATGCTGTAAAGACGCTCAGGGAATTGATCAAATTAAACTGTCCGGAGGTAAAAGTGATTGGTGAGGCCCGTGATATCAGAACGGGTTTGGCCCTCATCTACCAAAAAAAGCCTTCCGTTGTGCTATTGGATATACAAATGAATGAAGGAACCGGTTTTGATCTGCTCGACCTAATTCCCGAAATCGAATTTCACGTCATTTTTACTACAGCATATGCCGAATTTGCCTTGAAGGCTTTCAAATATCAAACCATTGATTATTTGCTGAAGCCGATCGACCCGGATGAATTAAAGGCTGCTTTCGAAAAAGTGCGCAAAAACACGCGATTGTACAATTTTCCAACCGCGCCCGCTCGAGCATCGGAGGCATCCGTCCAAAACCCGCGGGATCAAATTGCCTTGACAACCAGTGAAGGCGTTTCCATCCTGAAATTAGATCATATTGTACGCTTAGAATCCAGTGGTAGCTACACAACTTTCCATACGACCGATAAGAAAAGGATCGTAGTGACAAAAACATTGAAGGAATTCGAAGTTGTTCTGCCCAGCTCAGACTTTATTCGAATTCATCAATCTCACATCGTCAATTTACATTTTGTCAAAATGGTTCTGAAAGAAGATGGAGGTCAAATTCTTTTGCGTAATGACGAAAAAGTTCCCATCTCGCGTCGGAAAAAGGAATCCATTATGGATGCACTGTACGGACGCAGTTTATCTTAATCACGGAATATGAGACTGCTGCTGGCATTGATACCGTGTTTGGTGATAGCGGGCCCACTCATTGGGCAAAGCCCGCAACCGGCCTTTAGGCACTATTCTACCGATCATGGATTGCCGAGTCCGGAGGTTTATGACATATTGGAAGATAGAAAGGGTTATATCTGGGTTTCAACTGATAATGGAGTGAGCCGATTCAACGGTTATGAGTTTGAAAATTTTGGTCCAGAACAAGGGTTGAAGAATAACGTAGTTCTGTATTTGAGTCAAGGACGGGAAGGACGGATTTGGATGAGCACCTTGTCCGGGAATCTTTATGTATATCAGGACAGCATTGCTCCCTTTGCGTATAACGATCTTCTCTTGAACCATAGAAAGGAATTTCAACAAGTCGGAATCACGTATGAAGATGCTGCTGGCAATTTACACATTGGTCTGAATGGACTTGGCGTATTGATCGTGGATCCAAATGGTGAAGAAAGACTACTCAGATTTAAAGGATGGGGTGGTTACTTGTTATATAAGATCGAAGGTGAAACCATTCCTGTATTTCTAACCAAAGCTCCAAAGGGAAAACCTCGTCCGGCAATAGTCGATTCCTATCGACTACCGTTGATTTTTTACGAAGATTCTATTCGACAAATTCACGAGTTGTTGCGACAAGATTACCGACCCATTTTTAACCGGTTTGAAGGTGGAGCTTTCAGAGGGAGATACGATTTTTTTTCGCTGGGCGGAATTGGATTTCTCTTCGAAAACGAATCACTTATCTGGAGTGATGTCTATCCTCACTTGGTAATTACATCTTTTCAAAACGCCGACAATGAAATATTCATAGGACACGCCATTAAGGGAGGAGCACGTCGATATCCAGGAATATCATCCATTCCAACCAATAATTACCAGGAAATGCTAAGTGGCTATTCGGTGAGCCACATTGCTCAGGACCGTGCTGGGGGGTATTGGTTTGGAACTACAGAAAACAGTATTTTCTATACTCCCAATATCGATTACGAGATCTATAACCGCCAGATGGGCTTGTCTGAAGAATACATTACCGCTGTAGAAGTGAAAAACCAAGGGGAGGTATTTATTGGTTTGGACAATGGTGAGGTATACCATCTCTTTGTCCGCGAAAAGAAGTTGAAGAAGATTTATGGACACCCTGAAGAAGATGTGCGTAGCCAGGTGTTCGACCTTGCCTACGATCCCAATAGTGGAAGGTTATGGAGAGCTGGTAGTAGCCTGGTTTACTTTGACGGCGGTGCCTGGGCCGCAGCTACGATCTACAAACCATCCGGAGAAATTGATCGCCCCTCCGGTTTCGCCAATAAGCGACTGTTCCTTAATGTTGCTCAAAATGCGCTGTGGGGTTGCAGTTCTGGGGCTCGGGGATTTGCGAAGATTAATGCGGTCAGTGCAAAATCGGAGTTTTCTACCAGCTATCTTTCGGAAGAAGTTAGAGGGCGCACCATGCGGGTCTTTCAAGATCTGAACGGCCGGGTATGGGTGGGTAGAATTGAAGGACTTTTTGAATGGAAATCGGATTCTTTAAAAGCCTATGGTCATTTGCACGCTGGCCTGCAGTTAAGGGTGGAAGACATTACACAAATGAAAGATTCTACGCTGGTGATTGGGACTAAGGGAGGTGGCATATTGCTTTGGAAACCTGATCAATCCTTTCAACAAATCAGTACAGAACAGGGGCTCACAGCCAGTATGACCGAGAGAGTGCACGTTGATGAGGCCCAGAATATTTGGGTGGGAACACTCAATGGCCTAAACCTCGTCGAACTGCATGCATCGGGCAATCCTACCGTGACCAATATTACAATTGCCGATGGCCTGCCCTCCAATGAAATTACGGACATTGACTCCAAGGGCGACGAAATTTGGGTAGCCACTACCCGAGGACTTGCTCGGCTTCCAAGAATACAGTCGAAAAATCGGGAGTCCACGCTACCAGTGATTGAGCAAGTCCGAATCAATGGAAAAAAAATAGCTATTCCCTCTTTAAGTAAAATTCCCTTTGCCCAAAATAATGTGGAAATCCGGGTCCTGGCGATCAATTATAAACTGAATGGGCAAATTAAATACCGTTACCGGTTGCAATCCGGAGTGGACTGGGCATTTACCCAAAACCGATCGATCAATTTTTCAGCGCTTGCCCCTGATAATTATGCCTTCGAAGTTCAGTCCCAAAATGAAGATGGCATTTGGAGCGAATCGGCATTTCTGCATTTCGAAATACGACCGCCATTTTGGCAAACCTGGTGGTTTGGATCAATTGCGGTCTTTCTCTTAACGAGTATTGTCTATAGCTTATACCAGTATCGAATCCAGCAGGTTCGAAAAGAGGCGGCTTTTGATAAAGAAGTGTTTCAGCTTAAACAGCTGGCACTTAGGTCTCAGATGAACCCACACTTCATTTTTAATTGCCTCAATTCCATTCAGGGGTTTATAGCCTCTGGCGACAAGGCCAATGCAACCCGTTATCTGTCCCGTTTCGCAAGATTGGTCAGAAGCGTGCTGGATTCGACCCAAAGCAATGTCATCCCGCTGGAGACCGATATCCAGATCTTGGAAAACTACCTAGAGTTAGAAAAGATGCGATTTGAAGATCGCTTTAATTACACCATCGAAATGCATCATTCCATTGATCCCCGAAAGATCCGTATTCCTCCACTACTAATTCAACCTTATGTTGAAAACGCCATTTTACATGGTCTGAAAGAGCGTAGGCGAAATGGTCTTATTCATATCCAATATGAAAAAAAGGGCGATTCGCTCTTAGTATCCTTGCGGGACAACGGTGTCGGGTTTTTTCAATCGCAGAGCCATAAAGATCAGTCCATGACCGGTCATAAATCCATTGGAATGACCATCACCCACAAGAGATTGAAGTTATTGGACCAAGATCCATCAGACGATAAGGTAAAGATTGAAGAAGTCCGGGATGCGGAAGACAGAGTGATTGGAACGTCGGTACAATTGCAAATCAAAACAATGGAAGAGATAGATTCGGTTTAAGTATTGATTCCATGCCGAATTTCAAGCGGATCAAACCAAATATTAGCCCTGCCCCGCCAAATTTGAGCCATGTTTTCTGGACGAAATATTATTCATTATTTTTTTGAATCCCTGGATGTAGTGCGTTTAAGCAGGATCGATGGGAGAGTAGAATCAATGGAGAGGCGTTGTTGTGGATAGTGACGGTCTTAGGCTGGAACCCCCTCCTTATATTTGTATGCAGCAGCAGTTGGTACTGGAATGACCCAGATCTCCACACTTTTATCAAATTCTTCGATCGCTGCTTCAACCACTTCTCCGTGATCGGCAACGAGAGGTCGAACCTTTTCTACCTCAGTCACGGGATTGACGGAAGCGGATGCAGCAGTCGTTAGGGCAAGGAGAAAACCGAACGTGAAGAATATTTTTTGAATTTTCATCTTTAGGAACTTTAGGAGCCTGAATTGTTTAATGATGATTTCGCTTACAAATGTATTTCAATTTGAGTCTGACCGATCGCGCTTTTCGGATTTTGGAAGAATTCGTCCGTTTTTTGGTAATTGAGCACAAATTTTGTAATTCTACCGCCGAATCCAATCTATGCCATACTATGAAACGATTAATCTGCCTGTTTTCAATATTAACTTTGGTTTCCGTGACGGGTTTTGCTCAATTATCCACTTCTCAATTAGTAGGGAATAATATGGTCTTACAACGCAATGAATCCGTTCCAATATGGGGTTGGGCCGCTTCGGGCACGGAAGTAGTTGTTTCTTTTTTGGGCAAAGAATATCGGTCAACTGCAGACTCTGATGGGAGATGGCATGTGAAGCTCTCGCCGGTAGCTGCGGGCGGGCCGTACGAAATGACCATCCTTGGCGAAGACCAAACAATTGAACTTACCAATATTTTAGTTGGTGAAGTCTGGGTCTGTTCCGGGCAATCGAATATGGAATGGATCCTGAAGAATACCGATGAAGCAGAGCAGGAAATTGCTGCCGCCAAAGACGACCTTATTCGTCATTTTAAAGTTCCGCGAGAAGGTAGTTTCTCTTTGGAAAAGCGCTTGCCCGGTGGAAATTGGGAAGTCTGCTCTCCGGGATCAGTCGGACAATTCACCGCGGTCGGCTATTATTTTGCAAAGGAACTGCGAAAAAAATTAAATGTGCCGGTCGGATTGATTAACTCTTCCTGGGGTGGTAGTAGCATCGAGGCCTGGACAGCGGCTGAAGTACAAATGGATGGAAACCCGCAAGAAGCCTTGGCCCTGTTGCAAAGTAACCAGGAGAAGGAGCGAATGAAAAACCGGAAGAGACTGGAGGCTGTGGCCGGAAAACTGCCCGATAAGGATGCCGGCATGAAAGGAAATATTCCGCTTTGGGCAGATTCGGGGTTGGATGATTCCTCCTGGAATACAATGAGTTTGCCGCAGCTGTGGGAAGATGCTCAGTTAAAGGGTCTGGATGGTGTTGTTTGGTTTAGAAAATCTGTTCAGATCCCTCCGGACGGGGTAAAAGAGGGCCTCGAACTTGGTCTGGCAAAAATCGATGACTCCGACCAGGTTTGGGTCAATGGTAAGATGGTTGGAGGAATGAAACAGTCGTACAATGAGATTCGCCGGTATCGAGTTGATGCGGACGACCTGCATCCTGGTATCAATGTGATTACTGTGCGGGTGGAAGACACGGGCGGCGGTGGCGGTATATACGGTAACCCGGAGTTGATGTACGCTAAATCGGCTTCCTTTGAAACTTCTTTGGCTGGAGACTGGAAATACAAAGTTGGAGCCTATCGGGCATCTTCAACGGGCGTTCACCAAACGCCGACAATGCTGTATAACCATATGATCCATCCAATGCTAGGGTACGGAATGAAGGGGGTCATTTGGTATCAGGGAGAATCCAATGCTGGAGGAGATCGTGCATTTACCTATCGAGATCAGTTTGCCGACATGATTAAAGATTGGCGTTTTAAATGGGGGATTGGGGACTTTCCTTTTCTGTTTGTGCAATTGGCCAACTTCATGGAAGCGGCAACCCAACCTGTCGACAGTGATTGGGCCATGCTCAGGGAGTCGCAGTCAAAGGTGCTCACCACGACGTCCAAAACCGGACAAGCGGTGATCATCGACATCGGAGAAGCCGATGACATTCATCCGAGGAACAAAAAAGATGTCGGTTATCGGCTGGCACTTGGTGCGCGAAAGATCGCTTATGGAGAGGAGCTCGTCTATTCGGGCCCAGTCTATCGCAAACATCAGGTACAGGGTAGAAGCATCGCCATCGAATTTGACCACATTGGTAGTGGTCTGGTCGCCAAAGATAAGTATGGTTACCTGAAGGGCTTTGCAATTGCCGGAGCAGATCAACAGTTTCACTGGGCCCAGGCACGGATCGAGGAAGATCGCGTCATCGTGTGGAGTGAAAAAGTTCTGGAACCGGTAGCTGTACGGTATGCCTGGGCGAACAACCCGGACGATTGCAACCTCTACAACCAAGAAGGATTACCAGCCTCGCCATTTAGAAGCGATGATTGGTAGGACCAGATCATATGCCTATGAATAAAGAAGGTGAAGATAAAATCAAATTCGACCGCAGTGTACAGGATTATCTGTCCATTGGCTACATCTATTTGTTATTGCTCGGCATCATGAGCGATTCGGTTTTTTATGGATTTATGGGCATCAATATTATGAACTATTCCAATGTTCTGGACATATTGTTAAGCCCCGCTAATTATTTGGCTAAGGGTATTATTTTTCCGATCGCTATCATCTTGATGCCAATTGCAGTTTATGGCCTGACGCTTTACAATCGGGCAACGTATCGCAAAAAGCGGGAGAGTCCAGAGTTTCGACAAAAAAACGACATCGAAAAATTAGATCATCAATATTCTGCTGATCAACAAATGAAAGGATTGGTCATCCTTTCCGCCATCATGATCTTCTCCGCATACATCGGATTTGCTATTGGCAACGGGGCGAAGATCAAAGAAAAAATAGAGAGCGGAAAATTCAAATTGACACATCAATTAACTTACACCGATGGTGACCAGGAGGGTATTTACATGATTGGACACAACAGCCAATACGTGTTCTTTTTACTGGAAGGAGCAAAGTCGATTAGCATTGCACCGATTTCTGGGAATGTCAAAAAGATAGATAAGTTATCCAAGGAGAAATAGTCTTTAAACGCTCATAATCAATTAAAAAGATGAAGAAGGAATACAAACTGGAATCTTTAATTTACTATTCGAAGCTTACATTGGATAAGGAACATATTGTAAAAGCCTCTGCAGCTGATATTCAGGCCAAACTGGATGAATATGCAGCTCAGGGATACCGGCTGGTCTCTACTGATGCCACTGATTTTGGTTTTGCCGTTTATTTCTACCTGTATTTTGAAAGAGACGCCTAATCGCAATTTCGAAGGACCAATAAATCCATTATTATGGCAAAACAGGAACCAACGATCGAGGATATGCCATTGGAGAAACTGAAGGAGAAAAGGAAATTCGCCTCTATTCTCAAATGGGTCTATATCGTCGTCAACATTGCCTTCGTTGCAATTATAAGCTTTAAGTGGACCTCGGGTAATTGGGCAACCCAGGATAGCATCAACTTGGTATTTTTAGCAAGCTGCATAGCCCTGTTCTTTTCGGTACAAAGGCGATTACGGTTGATCGATGACGAACTGAATCGTCGCGGAAACCCACAATAATTGCGTTAAGGGGTCATTTTCTCGCACTGCTAATGTGTTCTGGTACTTGACAGTCTTCTCGTTGGCGCGTGTCCGTCAAATGAAAGATTTTCCAACCGTCAGAAGTTCTGGTCAAATGGAAGGCATCCACGCCGCAATGACTGAACTTTTTCCCGGCGTAAAAGGCATATTTGGTCCAAACCTGGGCTAGGTTTCCGTCGATCCGTATTTCGGTGTCCCATAGTGGCTCGTCCCATATCTCATCGTGTGGACTGCCAACTGCGGCAATGAATTTTTCGACGTTGTCTTTTTTTAGCATCGGATTACCGGCCTTATCAGTGAAGGAGGTATACATCTGGACTTGACTGTGGAAGACAGAACGTACCATTGAACTATCTCCGGCCCGCATGCCATCGAAGAGGTGAAGGACTACTTTCATAACTTGTTCTTCGTCTTCTGACAATTCTGCGGCCATTTGTCCCTGGACGGCGAGAAATGAAAAGATAAAAAATAAAACTACCGAAAGCTTTCTTAATAGCATATTGGGTTGATTTTATGCGAAGATAGCCATTCGAGGCCGGTATGCATTACTTTCGTCTGACTTATATGATGAATGGTTAGGTCAAAATGTTACTTTAGTGGGATCAACAAAACCAACCCGTATTTTGAGTCGGAGAATCCAAAAGGAATTGGAAGAATTAAGATCGGCCGGGGTCATTACTTCTGAAATTGCCGAGCATATTCAAGCTTACTACCAGGATCGGGATGCAGCAGCGCCGAACCGCCTGTACATTGCCTTCGGTATTCTAGGGGCCTTATTGGTTGGCCTGGGCCTTATTTTGATTATTGCTCATAATTGGGATCAGTTTCCACGTGCCACAAAAACAATTTTGGCCTTTATACCACTGATACTTGGGCAAGGAGGTGTTCTATTTACACTTCTGAAAAGAAAAGAAGCAGTGGCCTGGAAGGAGGGAAGTGGGACCTTTCTATATTTTGCCGTGGGGGCTTGTATGGCTATGATCAGCCAAATATACAATATCCCGGGAGACATCAGTGATTTTCTATTGACTTGGATGTTGTTAATTGTACCACTGATTTATGTGCTTCGTTCGTCGATCGTTTCGCTACTATATTTGGCGGGAATCACTTATTTCGCTGGCGAAGTTGGTTACTGGAAATATCCTGTAGGAGAGCCCTATCTGTACTGGGGATTATTGCTGTTAGCGGTGCCCCACTATTATTGGCTGTTACGGAATAGACCAAAGAGTAATTTTACAACCTTTCACAATTGGTTGGTACCCCTATCAGTCATTGCGGTCTTGGGAACCATTTCAGACGGCTCTTTCTTCATCATGTTTGCCACCTATATGAGTTTATTTGGGGTGTTATATCTGATTGGGCAGCTCGATTTTTTCAATCGACAAAAACTTCGAAATAATGGGTATCTTATTCTGGGTTCAACGGGGATGCTGGTACTACTGTTAGTAGGTAGTTTTTCCGCTTTCTGGGAGGCGGTTGGCGAAGAAAGTCAGAAAGCCTCTTTCTTATCCTCTCCTCATTTATGGGCTATTGCCCTGTTGGTGACATTGGCGATTTTTTTACTCTTCATTAGTGGTCGACAAGGCAAAGGGATGCGCAGCAATCCAATCAACTTGGTTTTTGCATTGTATTTGTTGCTTTTTTTATTGGGGCAACAGCTTCCCGGACCGGCGACCATCCTCATCAATTTTCTGGTCTTCCTGATGGGGGTTTTTACCATCAACCGGGGAACCGAAGCCAATCACCTCGGGATCTTAAATTATGGATTACTAATCATTACCGCCCTGATCTTTTGCCGGTTTTTCGATACGAACTTAAGTTTTGTATTGCGTGGTCTGTTGCTAATGGCAGTTGGGGTCGGGTTTTTCTTGTTCAACTCGTGGTTTCTTAAGAAGCGCAGGGGGGAACAGAGCGTTTCGTAAAAGCCAAAAAATTGAATATGAAACAGTTGCCCATCGCTCTATTCATCCTGGTTGCATTGGTTCAATGGTTTTTTCCGTTGCAATTGGTGTTACAAGGAGAACGAATTCTTAAGGAAGGAAAGGTGTATAAGTTCAAAACGGTGCCAGTGGATCCCAACGATCCCTTTCGGGGAAAGTACATGGTGTTGGGTTTTGAAGCGAGCGAGTTCCGGGATTATGACGGAGAGCAATGGCAGTCTAACGAAACGGCCTACGCCAGCCTTCGAACAAACCAGAAAGGGTTTGCTGAGATTTACGACCTGGACCGGGAAGCTCCCTTCGATGATGAGGTAGATTTTTTGAAAGTAACCATCCGCAATAGCTACGATAATAACAACATAAGAATGGTCTTTCTGGATTTTCCTTTTGAGCGTTTCTATTTAGAGGAGTCGAAAGCTCCAAAGGTTGAGGATCTCTTTAGAAAACTTTCCACGCAAAAGAACAAAAATGTCTATGCATTAGTCCATATCAAGCAAGGGCAATCGGTTTTGAAAGACGTTATGGTCGATGACATACCCATTGTAGATCTAGTAGATTAGTGGATTCTCAACTGCAACGTGAACGGTTGGGACTGCCCTTTGCGCAGACATGACGTCGAATGGGCAGTCCCAACTTGTGAAATTTACCGTTTTAAAGGTTTGAACTTGAACTTCTGCCCACCAAGCGAGGCTTCATACATTAATCCCCCCTTGGTCATTGTAAAAACGGCGACACCTCCCTGGTAAGCAACATCAGCTGACGCACCGACATCGACTGCTACCGCCGAGGCCTGGGCAGCCAATTCAAATTTACTGGCCTTAAAGCGTTGGAAATCTTTCTGGGTTTCAAAAAAGATTACCTCACTGTAGGATTGTCCGCCAAACTGGAATCCGATGGTAACCTGGGTCATTTTGGCTCTACCAACTACCTCGCCTTGTTCGTAAGCGGTACCGGCACCATGGGCACCACCAAGACCGACTCCTCCTTTCCCAATCGAGGGGAAGACGACGTAGGCGTAGGCCTCGTTGAAAAAGTCAATTAGATCCGGATTCTTTTCTTGAAAAGCGGCAATGGTTTCTTGTGCCTTCTGTTCTGCTTTGGGGTTCCATCCTCCGATTTGGGCATTCAGAAAATTTGTGGTTAAACCAAAAAGCAGAAGGGCAATGAGATTGTTTTTCATAGGGTACTCTTTTGTGTTTAATTTTCAAGAAAACACCCCAGTTTGAAAATCTATTATAATAGGGTTATAGTTTAAGGGGATTTTAACCTTTGATCACTGAAAAGGATTTGATAATGCGCTGTTCTTCTCCGTGTACTTCAATCCAGTATGTGCCAGCGGGAAGGGATGGCTCCAACGTGATTTCGTATTGTTCGACACCTCTTGGAATCCATTCTCTCAGGATGATTTGACCAAATATGTTGATGATCCTAGCCTCTATTAGAAGGCCTGAGGGTTTTTCGATTTGGATGGGAGCATACGACGGTAGTGGGTTTGTCAATCGAAGCCCAATGACTTCTTTGTCGTTGGGCGTCGACGAAGTGGCCTCCATTTTAAGAAAAGCAACCATCCCGTCATGGTCGGAACTTCGCAACGGACTAGTGGAAACACCGGCCCAATCAAAAGCCGCATCGGCATTGCCTCGGGCAAATTGTACCTCCGTTACGTCTATTCCCTTTAAATCGTTGCTAAGGCAATGATCCAATAGTTCGGAATTGCCTTGGAAATTAAAAGAATAGCGCTCTTCCGGTAGCAGTTGTCCCGTATGGTTGATCAGGGCTGGTTGAACAATCTGCTCCACAGGAAACTCCGCCCCTAAGCTCGGTTGTCCCGTAATTTGGTTGACGACATCGACGTAGCCGTCCGAAAATTCAAAAGCATTGAAATCCCCTACGACCATTAGGTTTTCTTCCCGTATGGATTGCAGTAGATTCGCGATGGCTTTACTTTGTTCAAACCTTTTTCCCCGGACAAAATTGGATTTTGTCGGATTTTCAATATCAAGCAATGATCTCAAATGAAGATTTAAAACCCTTAGTACGGTAGGAGAGGAGGGGGCCAATTGAACTTTAATTGAAAGCGGCGGTCGGTCAAATAGAGGGGCATCGCCAAATATGGTTTGTTTTTCAAACTGCTCGAAAGCAATCACATCTAAAAAGGCCTTGACGAGGAAGGCTACGTGAATATCTCCGTTACCGCTGCTGTAGTACACATCGTATTGGACATTGTTATCGGAAGTTTGAATGGCATCCGCCAATTCTTCCAGTGCTTGCTGGTCTCCCGCCTCCTGTACCGCCAAAATATCCGGAGCTTTCATCGTTTCCAGAATATAGCGAGTCAACTTTTGGCGTTTTAGACGATAAAAATCACTCTGCCGCCAAAATTGAAAAAGGTTTAAGCTGCCGACGGTCCATTCATTTTGCTGTTTATCTCGAATTTGTCGGATAATGGGGGCTGGCTGAACCTCGTAATCAGCGGTTGGCAAGGCAAAGTAGCGGCGACCCGCTTGTGTTAGCAGAGCCGTGGTTTGGACCGTCATCGAAGTGTTGAGAAAACTTTCGGGTCTCTGACCGAGTCCGTCGGGATCAAGCCAAAAGATTTCGGGGTTGCCATCCCAGAGCGGCAAGCCGGGTTGGCCGGGAAAGCGAATTCCTGGTTCCCGAAAGGGACGGCTGCTCTGGGTAGTCAAAGCCACCAATTCGTCGCCATTACTGGGGCTACTCACCAATGCAGTAAAGTGGACCAACATGCCTTCGACCCGTTCGAGGTCTGGCACTACCACGCTGTCCGGAGCGGGGAAACTTTCATTCAGTTCAATGGGATCGGGCAGTGGAACAATCCCCGCCGTCAGTAGAATTTCGAGATCGTTACCTCGAAATTGGGTGAGACCATTTTCTTCGCTAATCGTACCGGTGACGGTAACGACATTAGTGGGAGTAAAACTCGGACGTGTGCCTGTGAATACTTTGATGCCGTCTGAGGTTTGTGGATCATTATCGTGTCGGTTTCCGGGAGACTGAATGAAAAAACCATCGTCGATAACAGCAGTGATAACATTGTTTGGGGTGCTGACCCTTTGGCCGTTATAGGGGCTCTCGGTGGTTGATCCTTGAATTTCCCCGATGGATAAGTTGGGGATCTGGCCGTAGGATAAAATTGAAAAAACCTGGAAAATGGCAAACAGAATGCCTAATTTCATGTTGAATTTTGGCATAAACAACGGAGTTACGAGATTTTAGATTATTTACCTTTTCTCAATTTGACAATATGGATCAACTAGTTTCTAATTCGATCTACACGAAAGCATATAGTCCCTATATACAAGCAGCAATCATCTTTGGGGCAGGCCTGGTGGTAAATGTTGCGGCCAAAATAATTAATTTGACGGGATTGCTGACCGTTTCAGGGAACTTTCATTGGAAAACAGCAGCGTCCTTTCTATTGCTATTTGCCGTATTAAATAGCGTCTTTTCACTTTCATCGAAGAATACCATGCAATATTGGGGGAAATCGATATACAGCTATATGGGACTGGGCTTCGCTTCCTGTATGATTGCCTATTTACTTTCCTCAATGACCATTGGCGAGGCGGGTTTTTATCGTTGGATATTTCTGGTAGTGACCATCGTATATTTGGTATTTTTATCGATGGTTACCTTTATGCGGAAGATCGTACAGTTTGCTGAACGTGAAGAGTGGAATCAGCCGAGAAGGCGACGCTAAGCACAAGTTATTTTTCCTTCGCTGTTTTCATTTTTCGAGCAATTTTCTGATCGTTATTGCTTTCGTAAATGGTGTAATTCTCATATTTGGCCTTGTCTTTTTCTGCCCAAATATCTTTGCCGATGTTGCATAAGGTGACCAATTCATCATAGAGTTTGTTGCCCTGTTCGGTTCGACGTTCGACAGAAATGTCTCGGTCGGCCACCTTGTCTTGTTGTATGTTGCACGCATTTTCAAAATCCCGGCAGGCATCGGTAACCCGTTTGATGACATTTTCGTTAATGCCGACTTCAGAAAGAAAGTCGATCTGTTGACGAGCTACGCGGGCCACCCTTCTGCCACAAAAAATCAATTGTGCATCGGTCATGTCTCCCATCTTCGCGGTACCAAACTTGCGGTATCGACCACTGCGATTGTTGTATTTCATGGCTACTCGAGTCATCATACTTCGTATTGCCGTTTTCAATTTTTCGGAGGCAGTGTACTTTTTTTCCGTGGTGACCATCTGGTCACCAACCAGCTCATCGTCATCCGGCAGCGCTCGAAACTTGTCACACATTGCTTTGAAGGCCTTCAATCGATCTATTCCGTATCCGTAACTAAGAAAGTGGTCGATGTCGCGGTGTGCGTATCTGATCCGTTCTAAAGATTGAAGATAAAGATCCGCATCCGGAAAATTGTACTTACGATTGACTGGCTGCTTCTTCATTGATTATCAATTTTTTACAAATTTAGTCGTTTTGCACTTTATTTTCAAATTTTTCTTTCAAAAACATTCTGTAGTAAAAAAGTTGTTTTGTTTTACTCAGATGGAGTTTTCTTATAAATGACTGAAGAAGACTTGTCATTGCTGCTGAGCAATCCAAAAAAACATATAAAATATTATGCTAATTTAATATTTAGTTCTATCTTGAGCATGATTAGTCCCATTAACAAGTAAATGTAGTCCCATGAACAATTTATTTTTTCAGCCATCTTTGGGTGTAGTGCCGGTTATTTATTTCCAAATTTTCCCGCCATGAAATCGTTAAAGATGTCGCGAACGTAACAGATGTTATAGAATCTGTACCAAAGAGTGAAATAACGACCCGTTGTTTCACTCTTTTCTTTTCCGTTCATTTGGGGAGCGTTGTAATTTTCTGTTTTTTAGCTCCAAAAATGACATTGTCCGTAATTATTCCCTGTTTGAATGAAGCGCTGACGATTGGTATCCTTCTGGAGGCATTGCTGAAGCAGGTCTCGGCGGAAGATGAGATCATTGTTGTGGATGGCGGAAGTACGGATCAGACCTGCAAAGTGGTCCGGCAATTTGAAAAAGTGAAGCTTGTGGAAGCAAGTCGGCAGGGGAGAGCATTGCAGTTAAATGAGGGAGCAGATATAGCAAAGGGAGTTCTTTTTCTTTTCATCCACGCGGACAGTGGATTACCGGATCAAGCCCTCTGTGCGCTCAAAAAAAAGATGAGAGATCCGGCATACATTGGTGGATCTTTCCAGTTGCGTTTTGATCAGAATACAATACTGTATTCATTCCTGAGTAGATTGGCTAACTCCAATCGACTCATAGCGTCTTTTGGTGATCAGGGGTTGTTCCTGCGTCGTGATGTTTTCTTACAGGCCGGAGGCTACCGGGAAATACCGATCATGGAGGATGTGGATATGGTTAGGCGATTAAGCAGGATTGGAAAGTTGATCAAAATACCTCCCCCTTTAACGACCTCAACAAGAAGATTTCGCAACAATGGTTTGGTATTCCAGCTATTGATCAATTTCCTGTTATTGTTGGGATTTTATCTGGGTTTCCCGCCTTCATCCTTGAAGATGTTTTACCCGGATAAATCTTCTTCTGCCCGCTGATGCTATCATTTTACGCAAGGCTTCCCAAGGCCGTTTTGATTCCGCCAACACTAATCTTGTGATGAGAAGTATTGTATATCACTTCGCCCTTGTTCAAGAGGATTATCTGAGGAGATTGGTGAATAACATTCAAACGTTCTGCAACTAGGTTGGAGACCGATCTGAAACTAAGTAGATCCAGGTAGTAGAAGTCGAGATCTGTGTGTTCAAATTCCCATTCTGATTCCAATCCATACTTGGCCATTGCACTCACGCCGCAGCTAACGCTATGCTTGAAGATAATGACTGGCTTATCGTATGAATCTTCAATCAATTGTTCAAAATGATCGGCATCTTCTAATTTTTTCCAACCATGTGGCAGTTCCTCTTCTCTCCCTCTCATTAGTCTATCCATAAAACTCATATAAAAATATTTTATTTTTGTTGTATCTTTACTGCTGTGATTCCTCAAACGGTCAATAAGACCGGTGGAATTTGCTTCTTGCTATGGCAAATCATTAAAATAGTGATTTTTGAAGATCACTCCATACAGTCTCACTGATACATTAGGCAAACAATATTTTTCAACACTGGTTTAAGGTACCATTGCTTTTTCAGGTCTGCACCGACGAAGACATGTTCAAAGTGTATTGTTGCGGACTTCCTGTTCTATTCGAGGGATAAGGCATACCCACTTTTGGGGATAATTATCCATTTAGGGAACAATTGCTCTTTAATTTAGTATAAGAATAAATATTATATGAGAATGCTAAGGACGCTATTTTCTTGACCAAAAAATCCTAAAAGCTTGGAAAGACCATTTCACTACAACTTCAAAGCTGTACACATGAAGCCAATGTCGCTGATACTTTTATGCATTACACTCTACACACCGGTCCTGTTTTGTCAAGCCGTATCTCTGAGCGGTACCGTTGTCGTTCAAAATAGCCAATATGAAAAAGGAAATCTGCAGTTTCTCCACAAGGCCCGAATAAGTGCCAAATATACTGCTCCCGTCAGGTCGAATCTCAGAGGACAGTTCGAATTAGTTTTTACCGAAGAAAAGGAAGGGGCGAACGTTCGCCTACAAGTGGATTATCCCAACTATGTGATCGTCAATGAGGCTGACTTGAGCCACGTCCTACTGGGCAAAAATGAATCCGTACAAGTGGTCATGGCAGATTGGCAATATCTAAGACAAAGGCAAATGACCATCCAGGGCCACTTGCGCGAAATACTGGTGGAGGCTTTTAGGAGCAAAGCGGGAGTAAGTGGAGGAATCGATGTGGACCAATACCTGAAAATGGAAAAAAAGGTAGACCAGATTAAGAGACGGTTAGGCGATTATGCGTATGATCTGGCTGCAACAAACCTGGACCATAGTTCAGACACCTATCGGCGAGCATTTTCACATTTGCTTTTAGGTGAAATAGATCAAGCGGCGTCCGTACTGGATGTCTATGATGCGGAAAAAGTTTTGGAAAGCGGGATTCTCTCAAAACCCGGAAGCGAACTGGACAAAAAAGAATTGCAACAATTATTGGAAGCATTGGAATTACAGATGGTCATCTCGACACTGTCGTTGGAATTTCAGGAAGCCATCAAATACCATGAATTAATAGCACAGCTCAATCACAATGCAAATCACGACCTTTACCGGCAAGCAAAATACTATTCAGAGTTGGGGTGGAAGCAATTCCTGAATGAAATGGAGGAAAGTAAAGGGTCGTTCCGAAAACTAATGGGCATTATTGAAACCTTACCCAACAATGAACATCCGCACTTGATCCGAGCCTACGAAAATATTGGCGATTTTCACTTCTTTAATGGCCGGTTTAAGGAAGCCCTCAAAGATTATCAGAAAGCCATCGATCTGATGGAAGGACTCAAGGGTAAAAAATTTCTTGCTTTGCCGGATCTATACAACAAAATCTCCAATACATTCATGTTTTTGGGCAATTATGAAAAAGCCTTTTGCTTCCTGAATCAAGCGTTGGAGATTCAAGAAGAGAATCCCGCAGCAAACCGGCTTGATTTGGCGGAAACTTACGTCACCCTGGGACGGGCATTTACCTCCTTGGGCAATGGTAGAAAATCTCTGTCCTATTTTGAGAAGGCCATTAACATTCATGAAATTGTCAATCAGCCAAGCCATCCCGACCTCATACAAATGTATTACTTGGCGGCAGGTTCCTACGAACTGATGGACCAATCGAAACAAGCGCTGACTTATTATCAAAAAGCACTAAAAATTGCGGAATCCGTTTATCGGGCTGATCAGCCTCAACTCGGTATTGCCTATTTGAATATCGGAAAGATCTATCATACGTTGGGATTACCTGAAGAATCGCTCGACTATTATAAACAAGCTCTGCCAATCATCGAAGATGCTCTGGAGAAAGATAATCCAGGTCTGATCGTCGCTTATAAGAATATTGCTTCTATCTACGAAGAATTGAGTGATTATGATCAGTCCCTTTATTACCATACTCTAGTCTTGAAAATTGAAAAAGAAACTTTAGGGCCTTATCACCCAAACCTTGTATTCACATACTACAGCATCGCTAAAGTGTACTTTCTAATGGGCGACAAGACGAAGGGAAACGCCTTCATTAAGAGGGCCGTCGAATTAAGTGAACGGCCAGTAACTAAATTCACCGCTGTCGAAGAGGAAGAATCGGCTGCAACGGAAGAAATTACCTTAGTCCCCGTTCCCAAATCACAATCAACGGAGGTTGCAACTCCAGACCCATTGCCCGCCAAGGAAGAAATTGCCGCTGCACCGGCAGTAGAGGAAGAATCGATGCCGGCAGATCCCGCTCCCATTATTCGCCCCGCTGATAAAAAGGAAGTTATACAGGTGGCACAAGTCGCGGATGATGGCCTGCCTAGGGACCAGATCAGAGACCTGTTTCTCGAACAGCAGTTCCTGCGTGCTGAAAGACTCATCATTGATTTCCTTGGACAGCATCCGCAGGAAAACGAAATGAGAGCAATGCTAATACTCGCTTATCTGTACCAAGGAAAATACCAGAAAGCGAAAGACATTTGGTATTTGTTCAAGACAAGAACCTTGAAATCAGGAAGTTCTTTTTCCGGAATTCTATCCTCCGAATTGCAATTCCTGGAGGATAACGGCATCGCTCACCAACAGGCCGATAAATTCAAAAGAATGATCGGAGACGACTAATTGTCTCCGAAATCGGGATAAAGAAGATACTTTTTACGCATTTTGCCGTATGCTTCAAGTCCCGATTCCCAGCTCTGCCGAATCTCGTCCACACTCTTACCAGAAGTGATGGCCTCCCGTAGTTTGGAACTACCGGCTAACTTATCAAAGAATAGAGTCTTAATGAAGAAGTCCTCCTTTTTTGGGAAATCTCGATAAAAATTCATCAGATAGTTTAAGTTGACTTGTTTCATATTTCTGAGCTCTTCAACCGGGTTCTTAGAAAGGTCAAACCCTCGGCAAAGTTGATTTTCAAGTTTGGGGTACTTGGATCCTTCGCCGGATACCGGAGTAAATTCGAAATCACCGCCCGGAAATAATGGATGACCGTAGACTTGAAATTGCTTATTGGTCCCTCGGCCTTCACTTGCGATTGTTCCTTCAAAAAAGCACAGTGAAGGGTATAAGTAAATCGCCTTCATATTGGGTAAATTGGGCGAAGGTTTAATTGGAAGTTCGTACATCGTGTTGTGATCGTATGCTTGGCAGGGGACCACTTTGAGCTGACACTGAATGCCGTCTTTAAGCCAGCCTTCTCCATTGACCATTTGGGCGTATTCGCCAATTGTCATCCCGTGTACAACTGGTACGGGGTGCATACCTACAAATGATTGATGATCCGATTCTAGTATTGGTCCGTCGAAGTAATGACCGTTTGGGTTCGGACGGTCCAATACCATGAAGAGCGTATTGTTTTCGGCACAAGATTCCATCAAATAGTGCATGCTGGAAATGAAAGTATAAAAGCGAGCACCGACGTCCTGAATATCGAAAATGACGACATCTACCCCGGACAAATCCTCCGCTGAAGGCTTTCTTTTCTTACCGTAGAGCGAAATTAATGGTATACCGGTCTCATCATCTATACCATCCTTTAATTTTTGACCTGCATCTGCCTTGCCCCGGAACCCATGTTCGGGTGCAAAGATGCACTTGATCTTGATGCCACTGCTGATTAATGTATCGACCAGGTGCAAATCTCCTACCATCGAGGTCTGGTTGACCAATAATGCAATGGTTTTATCAGCAAGAAAAGGCAAGTAGGTCTCCAATCGCTCCGCACCGACCATTAGGGGGAGAGTAGGGGAGGCCGTAGAAGACACCATGGCGGTTTCCGCTTCCTTAGGAGTGGTGGTATTGCAACAAAATAGTACCGCTAAACTAGTAATTAAAACAAAAATTTTTATCTTCACAAAATGCATTTTAAATCCAACAATCTAAATTCCATTCTTGTAAGGTAGAAATTTTTGTCAAAAATGCCCGCTAAGAAGTATGCCATCATAGATATCGAAACGACCGGGACCAGAGCGGTAAGGGATCGCATCACGGAGATTGCCGTGGTGCTCTTCGATGGCCAAAAGGTGCTTGAAACTTACGAAAGCCTGATCAATCCTGAAACTTATATTCCGTATGGAATCACCGAATTGACTGGCATTACCCAGCAGATGGTCGACGATGCCCCCAAATTTTATGAAGTTGGGAAAAAGATCGTAGAAATGACGGAAGGAGCGATATTTGTCGCCCACAATGTCCGATTTGATTATGGCTTTATCCGGGAGGAATTCAAGCGTTTGGGATATACCTATACGCGTAAGCAGTTGTGTACGGTTCGCTTGAGCAGAAAAGCTTTTCCAGGACTTACGTCCTATAGCCTCGATTCCCTGATTTATCATCTCGACATCGAAGTTGGCAAACGGCATCGCGCTATGGCCGATGCAAAGGCAACGGTGGAATTGCTGGGACAGATATTGAACAAGGAAGAAAATGAACAACGTGTCAAAGAGTTGGTCAATCTCGGCATAAGAGAATCCTTACTGCCAAAAAATTGGACCGTGGACAAAATTCATAGTTTACCCGAGGAATGCGGCGTCTACTACTTTCACGATCTGGCCGGCAATGTGATTTACGTTGGGAAAAGCAAGAACATCAAAAAAAGGGTGGCGACGCACTTTGCCAATAAAACTGAAAAGGCCCGCAAGTTGCAAGAGTATGCGCATGATTTGACTTTTGAGATTACTGGTAGTGAACTGATCGCTCTTCTATTGGAATCACAAGAGATCAAGCGACTTCGACCTCCGGTTAATCGAGCTCAACGGTTGCGCAATTTTCCCTTTGTTATTCATTCCTATTATACCGATGCCGGATACCTGGCTTTCGACGTAGCGAAAGTGTCGGCAAAAACCCGTAAAAACTTCAATATTGTCTCGGCCTATCCAAAATTGTTTAGCGCCAAGGGATATCTAAAGCGGAATTTGGAAGCTTACGAATTGTGTCCCAAAATGTGCGGCCTGGAGAAGGGGAAAGGTCCTTGCTTTCACTATCATCTAAACCAATGTCACGGAGCTTGTATTGGGAGTGAACCTGTGGATACTTACAACGAACGTGCGGAGGAAGTGCGGCAATCATTGCTCACCGTCTTTGAAGATGATTTTTTGTTAATAGATTCCGGCAGAACCGAAGAAGAAGCCGGCATTGTTCACATAGAAGATGGAGACTGTCGGGGATATGGCTATGTAGCCATGGAAGAATTGGACCAATCGCCAACAGCATTGCTGGATCAAGTAAAGCCATTACACGGTACTCCAGAGATGTCCAAAATCATTCAACGCTACATGGCTGATTATCCGAATCTGAAACAGATTTTTTTCTAGTGTTGCTTCAGGCCTCGCAACTATTGGCCGAATCGTTCTTCGAGGAGCTTGGCCATCTGCAGCTGTAAGTGACTTGCCGCCTTTCTCGCCTCTTCCGCAAAGTCCTCTCCGGTACCGGCATAAATGATGCCGCGAGAGGAATTGACGAGTAATCCGACCTGATCATTGAAGCCGTATCGACTGATGGCTTCGAGGTCACCTCCTTGTGCCCCGACCCCCGGAACCAGGTAGAAATTATCGGGAGCTAATTCACGAATGATGGCAAAATGCTCGGGATGGGTCGCCCCAACAACAAACATCAATTGTTCGGGACTGGCCCATTTCTGTGCTTCGGTTAGTACCAACTGGTACAATTCCTGATGTCCTTGAAGATGCTGTTTTTGAAAATTGCTGCTTCCCGGATTGGAGGTCAAAGCCAACAAGATGACCCATTTGTTTTCGAAGGAAAGAAATGGTGAGACGGAATCCTCTCCCATATAGGGGGCAATGGTAATGCTGTCAAAATCCATCTGCTCAAAAAATGCAGATGCGTACCGACGGGAGGTATTGCCGATATCGCCGCGTTTGGCATCGGCAATTGTAAAGTGAGTATCTGGAATGTATTCCAGTGTCTTTTCCAGTGTCTGCCACCCTCTAGCCCCCAGTGATTCATAGAAGGCAATATTGGGCTTATAAGCAACACAGAGATCTTTAGTAGCGTCGATAATGGCTTTGTTGAATGCCAGAATTGGATCTTGTTCGGAAAGTAAATGTCGGGGTATCCGTTCGATATCAGAATCCAATCCGATACACAGATAGGATTGCTTTTGGAGGATACGGTGGTAAATTTCCTTGCGCGTCATATAGTGCCCACTCCATTCACGGCGACAATGCCATTGATTTCAGGAACTTGTCGTTTAATCGTTTCTTCGATACCAGCCTTCATAGTCATGGCCGACATACTACAACTTTCGCAGGCTCCCATCCACTTCAATTTTACGACCAAATCTTCGGTCAATTCGATGACTTCGACATTTCCGCCATCTACCTTGAGGTGAGGGCGAATATCGTCGAGAGCAGTTTCAACTTGCTGGAGAAGCTTTTCCTTTTCTTTCTCAGACATAGACATCACTTCTGTTTTTTGCACTTGCTTCCCAATTTTCCCAGGGACTTTGAGTAGCGGAGGTGCTTTACTATTTAGATCAGTTGTTTTTTATCTTAACTACGGGAGTCGGCCCTAACATTTCGTTGCGCAAAGCCACCTGTCGAATGGTATTCTCCGCGATGGCCTTGAAGTAGGCGGCAGACGGATGCCCGGGTTGCTCTGCAACGGGTTGACCGGCATCACTTCCTTCCCTGATCCCCTGAACCAACGGGACCTTACCCAGGAGCATTGATTTACTTAACTTAGCCAGTTTCTTACCACCTCCTTCTCCAAAGATAAGATATTTATTGTTTGGAAGTTCTGCCGGCGTAAACCACGACATGTTTTCTACTACTCCCAGAATCGGTACATTAACCGAGGGAAGTAAAAACATGTTCATGGCCTTTACGGCGTCGGCCAATGCGACTTCCTGAGGAGTAGTCACCAATACTGCCCCTGTTACTGAAACAGTTTGAACGAGCGTTAGTTGAATATCGCCAGTTCCGGGAGGGAGATCTACCACCAAATAATCGAGGTCTGGCCAGAGGCAATCATTGAAAAATTGCTTTATAATGCCGGAAAGTCGCGGGCCTCGCAGTACGACTGCCTGCTCCGGTTCAATGATAAAACCGATCGACATGACCGGCATTCCGTAGGCCTCAAGCGGTGTGATTCTTGGTTTGTTATAGACGGTCTGGATCTTGGGTTTTTGTCCCTGCAGCCCCAACATCGTCGGGATTGACGGACCGTATAAATCGGCATCCAATAGTCCGACCTTAGCTCCCAGTGCTTTCAGACTCAGGGCCAAATTGGTCGCTACGGTTGATTTGCCAACTCCACCTTTACCGGAAGCTACCGCGATGATATTTTTAATGTGTGGAACAGATCCGGTATCACCCGTTGCCGTGGGATTCTTCGACTGCATGTGCACGTGTACATCAGCATTGGGATAGACTTTTTGAATGGCGGCAATGCAGGCAAAATTTAAATCCTGCTTAAACTCTGAGTTTAATGCCGGTAAGACCAAATTGAAGCTAATGGAATTTCCTTCAATCACTAATTTCTCAACCATATGGACCGAAAGAATGTCTTTTCCGGTATTGGGATCCATCACATCGGCAAGCGCCTGAACCACTTTTTTTCTTTCAATTGACATTTTGATCTATTGTTTCCTGCAAAAGTAAAATTAAATGTTGAGAAGTGGAGGAGGGGATTGGCGGAGAAGTGGCACAGGGGTGAAAATTATCGAGTTGAAGTTTAAAAATTTACCTTTTGCAGCCTACTTTTGCATCTCAATGAAAGTATTTAAAGATTTAGAGGAATTACCAAGATTGAGGAATGCCGTCATTACCATAGGTTCTTTTGACGGCATCCACAAGGGCCATCTGAAGATATTGCAAAAGGTCAAGAATCTTGCGCGAGATATCAAAGGGGAAAGTACGGTCATTACATTTCATCCACATCCGCGACTCATCGTCTATCCCAAAGACAATTCGCTGCGATTGCTGACGACGATCGAAGAGAAGATTCGCTTGTTTGAACGCCAGGGAATCGATAACCTGGTAATTGTACCGTTCACGGTTGAGTTTTCTCAGCAAAGTGCAGATGAATACATACAAAAGTTCTTGGTAGGTAGGTTTTCACCACGGTACATTGTAATTGGATATGATCATCGCTTCGGCCTCAATCGGCGAGGCAACATCGATTATTTGCGTTGGCACAGTGAAGAAATGAATTATGAAGTCGTGGAAATTGCTAAGCATGAAGTGAAAGCGATTGCCGTAAGTTCTACCAAGATCCGGAAAGCCATCGAGTCCAAGGCCATTCGACAAGCCAATGATCTACTGGGACATACCTATACATTGTCGGGAGCAGTTGTGAGAGGGCAGAAGATCGGACGTCAGATTGGATTTCCAACGGCCAATTTAAGAATCAGCGATCCGCATAAATTAGTGCCGCCTCCCGGCATCTACGCGGTAACGGTTTTGCACGGCGGAATGGAGTACCAGGGTATGTTATACATCGGAAACCGCCCTACGCTTGAAGCGTTTGACAATGTTACAATTGAAGTCAATATTTTCGAATTCAACCAGGATATCTACGACGAGGAGATCGTCATCAGTCTCATTGATTTCATTCGTGAAGACAAGAAATTTGATAGTCTAGAGGCGTTGAGTCAACAATTGGCCGAAGATAAATTAAAGACGCAGGCGATTCTCACCAACCTTCCCGCTCAAGAGACGGTAGCGAATTTTCCCGAAGTTGGAATTGTTATTTTAAATTACAATGGCCGTACCTTCTTAGAAAAATTCCTCCCTTCTATTTTAGCGAGTACCTACCCCAATTTTTTTGTCTGCGTCGCGGACAACGGTTCTACCGATGATTCTATGGAATGGCTTGGGAAAGTACAGTTGGAGGAGGTTCAAATCCTGCAATTGGACCAGAACTATGGGTTTGCCGATGGATACAATCGCGCATTGAAAGAAATTGATGCAGATTATTACGTCCTGCTGAATTCTGATATTGAAGTGGAAGCTGGTTGGATGGATCCCATCATTGAACTTCTGGAGAAAGACCGAACCATCGGTGCTTGTCAGCCATTGATTCGTTCTTATCGGCGGAAGGACCATTTTGAATACGCTGGGGGTGCCGGCGGATGGATCGACATCCTTGGTTATCCTTTTTGTCGGGGTCGGATATTGGATGTTACGGAACAAGATAATGGCCAATACAACAATGTAGAAGAAATATTTTGGGCGACTGGAGCAGCTTTGTTTGTTCGGTCTCAATTGTTTAAGGAGATAGGTGGATTTGATCCGTTGTATTTTGCACACTCCGAAGAGATTGATTTATGCTGGCGTTTGAAGAGGGCTGGTTATAAAGTTGTTGTTCAGCCTAAATCCATCGTCTATCATGTCGGTGGCGGCACACTCAATTATCAAACGCCAAAAAAGACCTTCTTAAACTTCAGAAATAGTTTGTTCACGCTGATGAAAAATGAGAACCGGCAAAAATTGCTGTGGCTACTACCAGTCCGAATTCTGCTAGATGCTATTGCCGGCGGCTTGTTCTTTTATCAGAGAAAATGGCCACACATCATCGCCATCATCCAGGCTCATTGGTCGTTTTTCTATCATTTCAACACGGTAAGGGCACAGCGAAAAAAGGATCAAACCTGCATCGATAAAATTTCGATTGCTGAAGAAGCCGGCCAACTGTCTGGTCGCTATAAAGGGAGTATTGTTTGGCAATACTATGCTTTGGGACGCAAGCGATTTACAGAAATCGTCAAGTAGCCGGTAATCAGTCTTGTTCAGAAATAAGAAATGATGATATGAAATTTAGTTTTTTGCTGATCCCCGCCTGACCGATCAGTCGGGCAGGAAGGATCGCCCGGAGCCTAATAGCCGGAGCTATTAAGGCGAGGACGAGACATGAGCGAGCGATCTTTCTAGTGAATGTC
>JANQRV010000285.1 GCA_028284395.1 Saprospiraceae bacterium | reverse complement strand
CGAAATACAATCTTACTCATATTACAAAATTTTATAATTTATTATTTTACATTATATAAAAGAGGTTTGTTTTTCAAGTACTGAACTATCAATACAAGAACCTAAAGCAATTGAAAACCAAACACTTAATAGGTTTTTTGGAAATTTTAGATATCTCTTTGTGCAGGTTAAGCGTGCCTGTGCCTGTCCCTTAAAACAATTGTCCGAATCAGGAAAAACGGAAATATGCAATATCGTTCCAGACTGCTACTTAACCGTAACATCTTTATTTCCAAGAAGATGAATGGCCCAAAGACAAGCCATCACTTGCATTATCTGCTATCTGCTGGTTGTAATCGTCCAGTGAATCACTTGATAGATAAGCAATCCTTTGCTCCTGGTTTTTAATCTTTTTTACAGCGTCTTCTGCCTCACCTAGCCCCTTTACAAGTGATGACTGTACTTCCTGGGGTAATTGCCTGAAGATTTCCAATAGTCTTTTTTCTAAATCTGCCATAATAAATCTATTTTGATTGTAAAATAAAGCTCACTCGGTAATATATATTGCCACCAGACTCCCCTACTAATCCCTCAATTATCCATTGGTTTACCATTTCCCCAACCGATACTTCTTCTTCTTCAGCTAATTCTATTAATGCCTGCTTTACCATCCGGTTAATCCGGATAGTAATGCGATCGTTCTTTAAGATTTTTACACTTTCGCTACTGGACATGATACCGTGTTAGGTTCTTGGCAAATGTCATACATAGATGTCTGACATGAAAGGACAACATTTTTACAGCCAACTTACAGTGTTGATTTACAAAAGATTGAGTAAAAAACTATGTTATCAGAGTTCCTTCACTTGTAATACCGATAGAGAAAAAGGCGAGAGTTCATACCCTCCTAAAATTAAGGGGACAGGCTTATATCTAAAATTGCGAGGAAATCTCAAAAACTGAATCATCTACTATGTCCTTTGAAACAGGGAAAAGGATATATACATTTGGAATATGTACACCGCATTTGTTCAAAATGCAGTCGTATTGCGAGTTTCGGCCCCGTTCTTTTGACGGGGTTTTTTTGTTGATCAACGGAAAAATCGAGGGTTGTGGAAATTGACTGTAGGGATCGTGATGTTTATTGGGATTGGGGAACGTAGCATCTTATGAAGTAACAAGTTTCCAACCGGTTGCAACCGGTTGCAACTGATCTGTCTCAAATAAAACTCATTCTGGAGGTAGGTTTATAATTAGGGGAAAATAATCCTTCGCGATACTTCTAGGTGTTAAGACGTTGTCATAATGATCAAAAAAACGTGACTTATGTGACAAACTCAATTTTTTATCTACAAGTCACTGGATATCAAAAGTCTTTTAGTGTCAAGAAACCCGTCACACATATGGTAGTATGTCACAATGTTTGTGACAATAAGTTCTTGGCCAAGTTTAAGTTTGTGACAAGTGGGACATATTTGTGACACAACTGTGACGTTTTTAATTCAGCTTTAAATATTGTTAATCAATTCTTTATACATAAAAAATACACAATGTCATAAATGTCACAAAATCATCATGTTATTTTCTCTTTAATAGCAAAATCCTCTCTTTTGAAGACATAAAGACGGCCTCGGACATTTATCGGATAGATATTATCATTAAGGAGTCTGTAAAACGTACTTCTTTTTACTATAACATTCCCATGTTCGTCTCTCAGATGGTCTACTTCAAGTCGATCGGTCAGAACTTCTTTTATCCAATTCAGAGTCTTATTGCCATTGAAGAATTGGTCGATTAATGTTCTTCGGTCAATCAAAATTTCATCACCATTTTTTTCAATGTCGAAAAGCTCACCTATGCATTCTCTTAAGTGTGCAACGTCTGGATTTTCGTATAGCTCTGCAGTCCTATGGAATGCATCAGTAAGGATTAAATCTCTATGAAAATGCATTCGACTTTCACGTTTAGTTACCAATTTTCGCTCTTTTAGGAGATGAAGAAAAGCTGGAATTTCAGGTAAGAGCTTGTTTTTCAAGAAGTCAACCTCAACTTCTTTAAATGGGGGTACACGAATGATCCAGAATCGTTCCGATCGTTTGTCTACATAAATCATTCTTGAGTTATTAGAAGTGAAAATGAATTTAGCGAAGAAGTTAAGCTCATACATATCTCTATTCTTGGGATTGACAGTGATGTGTTCTGAAGTGGCCAGGTCCTTAATCATTTCAGATTGTGATCGCTTGTCGAGCAACGTCTCTTCACAGTAAATCAATAGTTTATCGGCGAAAACCTCGTTGTGGTTCGAATTAAAATCTTTATTACCTACCTTAATTGCATTAGCCCCCAAAACCTTTTTCATAAATAGAGGAAAAGTACTCTTCCCCGTATTCCTTTCAGGAGAATACAAAACTAAAACGGGTAGCTTCTGAATTGGCTTGGTCAGTAGCAACTGGCAATAATCTAAACCTAAATCGATCCGGTCGATTTCCTGCCCATTATGTTCGATTTGACCGGTTCCAAAAGTATGCCGAATCATTTTCTTAATGTTTTCGATCGATCCTTCCTTAGGCATCCAATTCAATCTACTATAGCGATTGAGATAACCTTTCACCTGTTCCTGATAATCATCGTAATTAGCTGGTACATTGCAAAACCCTAGATATCTCTTGCCTTTAAAATACTTTTGCCACCCCTTACCATAGTCAATCGAAAGGGCTCCGCTACTAATCTTGACCAAATTTTGCCCGGTAATCTCCCCCCTAGCATCCATTGTCGGAACCACCTCAAAAAAGTAATCCCCGACTCTTTTAATCTTTCTGGTCCACAATGGCATTCTTTCTTCCAATTCTGCCCCATCAAACTGATATACAGAACCATTAAACACAAATTCCTTAAGTCCAATTTTTCCCGAATGCTTATCGTAGAATTGTCCCACATCAGTCAAACAGAAGTATTCCTTCAATTCGTTCATACCTGTCTTAGAGCCAATCTTTTTGAAGTAGAAATTCTTTCCATCTGCTAATGAATACAGATCGTTCAAAATGGGTTCCAAGGCATCTTCTTTTTCTCCCGCAATTAGAATATCATCAAGCCCTTTTGGCTGCGATGCAAATGCATTTCTTTTGACGTGAGAAAAATATATATTAATCCCCAAATCGGCCTCTATCACCAAGGCTCTTATTCGACATAATGAATTCAGAAAAGTTTCTGGTCGTTTTGTTAGCTCTTCAACCCGCTCCAATGCCTTTTCACTGATGTCACGGCAGTCTCCATCCCACAACACCACTAGGTTTTGGACTTTACAGGTCTTTATGATTTCCAAAATATCGCTTTGAAGCTGCCCCGTCTCCCTGTCCCGGTAATGAGTAATAGAAGTCAGCCCGATACAGGGAACACCATGAATCTGTGCTTTCATCGCCTTCTTTGCCCCCTCGGTGATAAAGAGTGTTTTCAAAACTTTTCTTTCCTCATACCAAAGAGTTATTTTGGGGCCTAGCCAGGGATAAGTGCCTTCTCCTGCCGGAGTCTGATATTTCATATCTCCCTTTGGTTCTTTCAACCTCGTTTGCCTCCACTCCCTTGGGTTCCCTGTTTTGTTTATGTAAAAGGTAGGTATTTCCCTCCTGAGGTTCCAAAAGGCAATTTGTATATTTCCCTTCTTGTCCTGGCTAAATATTTTGCGCAATTGTCGCTTTGGGATCGGTGGTTCCGCCTCAAGATTTATTAGTTCAAATTTGTTATTTTCTTCATTGACACCGAGCAGTCGCATCTCTTCAGCATAGAAATTGGCACTACTATTTACTTCTTTATCCATTTGAATAATATTTATTATTTGGCCTTTTCGAATAAACACTTGTTACCCCCTCCTTCCTCTGCATCACTTTTTTGGGCGGAAGAGTACTAATTGAAAAAGCCCCCATCGCGTAGTGATAGGGGCTTTACTATTTCCTATTTTATCAATCCCTGTCATAAGTACTCAAATCCCACCCCTCCTTTTCCGCATGATAAACAAAGTAAGCCCTCTTCAAGGCTAATAAAAGGAGTATAGGGTCGTGACCATCTAGCTCATCGAGATTAAAGTCACCACAAGCAGCAGAAATGACTGTTTCAATCAAACATTCCAATTGTCGGATTACTTCAATTCCATCACCCCAATTAGCAATATGCTGGAGTATCTCAAAGGCTTCGCGGGACTTGAATCCTTCCCAGTTGTGCACTCTAGCATGAAGCTCAAGAAAGTCCTCCTGGATAAACCATACAAAAGTCCCGGTAGAGCTCTGCAATGAAGTCATGCCCTCATCGGTCAAATGTATGCCCGCAAGCCGAAATGCTTTGTAAAATTGTAATGGAGTGAATTGTTGGAATGGTGGGGAGAAAGCTTCGCAAATATTGAGATCCTTCTCTAAATGAGGCTTAAGCGCTTCAAAAGCCTTGTCTTTCCGGTCAAAATAACTTAGTTTTGCGACCATAGCTGATTGGTTGTTTTAAAATGATTGAATTTTAAGATTCTCATCAGTAAATTACTTTTGGAATTAAAGAATAAAAAGGCTAGATGGTAGGAACATGTAGCCTTTTTTCTATGCTGCCTTCATCGCTTCGTCTACTTCAGATTTCAGGAAATATAATTTTCGGCTCCCACGAAATCGGTAGGGCTTCAAAACTCCCTTTTCCTTCAAGTAGTGTACATTTCTCTCACTAATCTTCATGTAACCCATTAGTTCCTTCAATGTCAGGTATTCATTTTCAGTCTTCAAAGAGCCAGGGTTTTCGATGATCTGGCTTAGTACTTCATGTAATTCGGTCATTAATCTCAAGACATTATTTTCCATATTCAAAAATTTTGTATCGGAGAGTTTGCGCCAACAATGCTGCAAATTATTTAATTACCCGCACACAACCAAATTTAACCGCACAATTATTGTAAAAAAATATCCCGCTCGATCAGGACAAAATCATTTGGTCTATTGCTGCCACATAACTAAGCCTATATTGTGATCTAATTGGAAATTCTCTCCATACTGAAACAAAGATAGATCCTGGAGCCTCATACTTAAATATTTCTTCCTCTTCAGGGACATTAAATAGATACTCTTGAAATCTCTTTCTAATCTTTTCGTCCAACCAATCGAATACCCTTCCAGATATCCTAGAAGTCAGAAAATGCAAATAAGCTGTAATCGAAATTTCAAGGTCCTCTGGCAATTGGTCTCTGATATCTGGCATAATGTCCTTCAACATCATGTATGTAGAAGCAAAATCGCCATCCATGGCGGAAAGCATGGCCTCAATTTGACTAAACCTAAACTTGCTTTTGGTTATTTCGCTTTCTTTGAAAAATAACTTCATTCTCGACGATACCGAGTCCCTAAGTGTCATACCTAAAGGATCATAGTAAGATGAAAGACGCTTACTTAAACCTTTTAACACAAAGTTCGACTTAAGATTTTTGAATTCAAACCTAAGTATATTCTCGATCATCGCTTCGAATTCTTCAATTTCTTCCTTAACCTCTTTGTCAATCCTTTCCTCAAAGAGTTCTTTGAACCGATGTTCGGTCAGACCGCCTAGACTAAAGGGGAAAGGGCATGGTAACTGAGTATTCTTACGGTCAAAGGTAACCTGCACGTAGACCTGGTAACGATTATCTTCGGCAATCACGACTGGATTTAACCTCTTATTTAGGTAGTACCTAAAACCTATTTTCTTTTCTTCAATTATCATTTTTCCAATTAATACGTGCCAGTTCCGATTCTACCACTTCGTTGCTGATCTCAATGTATTTCATAGTCATTTCCATTGTGGAATGTTGCAATAGCCGCTGAATGACCTTGGGTTGAACCTTTTTCTTCGCCAACATGGAGGCAAATGTCCTTCTCCCAACATGGGTTGATATTTTCTTTTTGATGCCAGCTAACGCAGCCAATTTTTTAAACTCTCTATTCACGTACTGATTCGATAAGTTGAAAAATGGCAAATCATCGAAAGCAGAGGAACCAGAAGCAGATGCCGTATGCTCATCAATCAATTTTTCAACAAGGGATTCAGGTTTTGTCGGCCCTTCATTATTCTCTCGAAACAGACTGTAGAGTGGGATTTGTCCCATTTTACCTGTCTTGGAGGATCTGAAGATTAGCTTAAGGCCCTGGTAGCTTCGATCAACATTCTTTATAGCAAGCCTGTTTAAATCCGAATACCTCAGACCGGTGTAGCAACACAACAGTAAGAAGTCTCGGATTCTATCTAGGTATTGAAATTCCTGATCAAATTCAAGAGACTCAATCTTCTCCAATTCCATTTCATTCAGAAATACACGGTTCGGTTCTACAGTCTTTGCAGAAAACTTTTTATAGGGATTAGCATCGACCTGAAGGTAATCCTTTTTAATGGCAAGCTTAATGTACTTGCGTAGGTTCTTGTGATGCTTATGGATGGTGTTTAAACCCAGCTTTTGCCTGTGCAAAAAAGAATCGAAGCCCTTTACCAGATTATACGTCAAATCTTCGAAGTAAACTAGTTTTTTGTAGGCACAGAGTTTGCGGAAAGTCGTTGTCTGGTTTTTCAGTGTCCCTTTTCGAATAGCTGCTTCCTGCAATTCGGTTCTGAAAAACTCAGTAAAAGAGACTAAATCTGTCAGCGGCAATTGATATTCATCCAAGCGGTCAATGTGAAGGAATCCATGTCTCTGGATCATCTTCAACTCAAAGGTTTCCATTGCCTTCAATTGATCTCTAATTTGATCATTCAAAACAGTCTGGCTGGGATGTGTATGCCTCACCTTTTTGTTTCGGTTGTCCCAAAATTTTGGCTCGACATAAATTCCAGTGGTGAAATACCTTGGGGATCTGCCCTTCTGATAAGCCCGGATTTGGATCACTGCTTCGCCACGTCTATTTAGCCTTTTCAGGCGGTTATAAACCAATGCGTAGCTAATCTTATTATACTTCATTTTTGATCTATTTAGGAGTGTTAAAAATTAGGCGCAACAACTCCGATACAAAAATGAGTACAAAAATAGCATTGTTACAAATAGTTTATTTCAAAGCACAAAACGACACAACTAGTTAAAAAACAGTAACTTATTGTGTCGTTTTGCATTACCTTGCATCGTTTTGCAAGGATTTCTGTGATCCCGGCAGGATTCGAACCTGCAACCTCCTGATCCGTAGTCAGGTGCTCTATCCAGTTGAGCCACGGAACCATATCTAAGCAATTTCAGACGAATTTGAAACCTCGTCTGCGCCATTGCGGATGCAAACTTACGATTATCTCCGGACAAACACAAACCTCAAATGGATAAAAGTTTGAAGTTTGAGTGGTTCGAATTGTTACATCCAATATTTAAACAGTGCGGACTTCGAAGAAGTTCCTGGAATGGGAAATAAAAAGAGGCTACCACAGCAGATGGATAGCCTCACGATATATGAAAACCCTAATTTAAAATCATTTGTTAAACAATCTCAATATCTTGGCGCACGGTCTCGAATCCTTCCAGTTTGGGCAATTTCACCAAGAGGATGCCATCGGTGTATTCCGCTTGGATGGCTTCGGTATTGATTTTGTCGTTGAGTTCGAATTCGCGCTTGAAGCCGTGCTTTCTGAATTCCTGACGGCGCCAGCGGCCGGTATCTTCTGTATTGCGCTCCGGGCGATCGACTTTGATCGTCAGGATTCGGTCGACGACGGAGATTTGAAAATCTTCTTTGGTCAGGCCGGGTGCGTATACATGTAGTTCGTAGCCGTCGTCCAGTTCGCGGATGTTGACGGGTGGGTATTCCCCGGCGATGCCGAGGTGCATGCCCCTCCCCCAGCGACCGGGGCCGTGGTGGCGGTGATAATGGCGTTTAGCATGGTGTTTCCACTTCTTATAATAATCAGATCGATTACACATAGTTGATGGTTTTAATTTTTTGCGTAAAGGAGTTCCAGGATAAATTGGCTGCAAGTGCCAATTATCAAATCATGTCTTTACGATAAGTAATGAGAGCGTAATAAAAAAAGGGAGCGCTATTTTACTTGAATGACCCGCGCTCTTCTCCAGGGGTCATAGTTTTTTTCCCAATCCAGGATCAGGCGGTCGTTTTCATCTTCGTCATCGAACAGAAAGAAGTCGGGTTCGTTCCGGTCGTATTCGCGGTGCCAGTGGCGATGGCGGCGAGATAGGCGTTTGATCTTGCGGTAGATGAAAAATGGAATGCTCATCAGCGCAGCCAGGACGAATGCCATGATCAGTACTCTGGCAATGAAGAAGAATAATACGATTCCTATTGAAAGGGCAAAAAAGAATTTGAATGGCCGCATATTTTTCGAATTTTGGGTGATTAAATTGGGTTCGGAGTTTGTTGCTTTGTTATAGAAGACGACCATGAAATTGTTTTACTTTAAAAAAAGTCGATTTTTTTTATTTTTTTTTCCGGCAGTGGTCTTTCCACTTTTCTTTAAAGTGGGCCCGTTCTTCTTCACTCATGTTCATCCACTTTTCGCGCCACTGCTTTTTACGGGCCGACATCCGCCTTTTCCATCTTCTGGGACTAAAGCCTCCAAACAGTATTTTGAACAGGACAAAGAGCCCCACTGCACGCCAGAAATTCAGAGGTTTGACACCCAGTACCGGTGGTAGAATCGCATTCCATAAGATCATAACGACTCCTCCTGCCGCAAGTACAAAGGCCACGATGGCTCCAAGAAAGAACAGAGCTTTCTTGGGACCGAACTTTTTTCTGAAGGAATGTTTTTTATAGTGCATGGTCGATGCAATTTTTGTAAGCTTTTCTAAAAAGTGATGAATTCTTCGTAGAGGGATTCCAGTCGGCTTCTCAGGTGTCGGACCGCATAGCGTTTGCGTGAAATCAGTGTTTTGATGTTCACCCCGGTGCGGTCGCTGATCTCCTGGAAGGTTTGATCCTCTAATTCGTTCCAGATGAATACATTTTTTTGCTCTTCCGGCAATTCTTCCAGGGCTCCGAAGAGTTCTTCCCAGAAGATTTCCTTTAGATTTTCCATTTCGGGTGTGGGCACCTCGGCCAGTAGGATGTCTTTTAGGTGTAGGGCGCCATCCTCGTTTTCATAGGCGTAGTCTTCAATAAGATCTGGCTTTTGTTTTCGATAGCTATCTGTCACTTTATTGCGGGCAACCTGGAAAAGCCAACCACTCATTTGTTCAATGGAGGCAATATCCACTACCCTACTCAATTGATACCAAACCTCTTGTAAAATATCCTCGGCATCGTCATTGGTCGGCACTTTGCTTCGGATGAACCGGAACAAACGCTTGCCGTAAGTGCTGATGGCAGCTCTTATGGTTTTATCGCGTTGTTTGGTTGCTGGTAATGACATATAAGGTCTCATTTTTAATCGAAGCCCTTCTGCAGTCCATGCAAATGATCGCTTCGTTACCTAAGGAGACGAACCAATTAAAACTTTACTTTAAAGTAAGTGAATTTTTTTTAGAAGGCGAGCAAATGACTACGTTAGCCGGGGCATTTAGCCCAGAGCGAAGTACAATATGATGAACACGATGAGGCACTTAAGGCATGAAAGCACCACCGTTTTTAAGATCTTTCTGATACTAAAATTAGATTTGGGTTTCATTCTCAATACAATTTAATGGATAATAGGACATCGGGAAAAGTGGCGAGCAAATTGGCGGTAGAATAAAACTGATCTATTGCAAGATCCGCAATTATACATATAGTATCAACAAAGACTGTGCCTATTTGTGACAATAATGATGCACATGGGTAACCAAATTCAATCATGACAAATACACCCTATAAAGAAATACAATCATCTATTTTTAATAATCTGAAACCTCATTTATGCTCACTACTGCAAAACCCTATGTGGAAAATGTCTTTCGCGCCTTTTTTCTATTGCTCAGTTTGTACCTCTTCATCGGTTGCCAAAATACGGAGGGAGGAACCGCCGCTTCCAAAAACAAATCAGAAGCTGCGGCAGACCTAATCAAAAAAGTAATCGTTGAATTGCCCGACGCCAACATTGAAGTCGATACTGCCAACGGTGCGGTCACCATCCATGCCTTGAATGACCTTGTACATTTGGTAGCCCAAAGCAACAGCAACGACAAACCTGCCGATAAAGGCATCCGAATCCTATTCACGGATACGGCACCATCACAAACTGATGTAC
>JANQRV010000282.1 GCA_028284395.1 Saprospiraceae bacterium | reverse complement strand
AATAGTGGAGGATATTCGGATCCCCAGGGGTGCGGGTTCGGCCAGTGCGCATTGATCACTGCGATACGCTCGGCGTACGCTAGCTAGAAGACTTCGGTTTGGGGTCTCCAAGCATCTAATTCGTCCTTAAGACGAATGCAGCATCAAATGGCCCGGTAGGTACATAAAGTACCGAAGCATCATCGCAACATTTCTTAAATTTGATTTTTTGTAAATTGCCTTTCGAACGATTCAAACAGACTCAACCATGACATTACAGATTAAATCCTTTGAAGAATATAAAGCGGCTTATGAAAGAAGTGTCCAGGACCCGGAAGGCTTCTGGGCGGAACAAGCCAGCAGCTTTTATTGGAAAGAAAAATGGGATACTACCTTAGAATGGGAATTCAAATCCCCATCCGTTAAATGGTTCCTAAACGGAAAATTCAACATCACTGAAAATTGTCTTGACCGGCATTTGGAAAGCCGGGGCGACCAGGTAGCCATTCTGTGGGAAGCCAATGATCCCAATGCTCCTGCTAAGAGTTATACCTACAAACAATTGTACATAGAAGTCTGCAAAGTGGCGAATGCGCTCAAGGCCAATGGGATTGGCAAAGGTGATCGCGTTTGCTTTTATATGCCGATGGTGCCCGAATTGGCAATTGCGGTTCTGGCTTGTGCCCGGATTGGAGCGGTTCACTCCGTTGTTTTTGCTGGTTTTTCGGCAACAGCTTTGGCCGACAGAATTAAGGATGCAACTTGTAAGATGGTCATTTGCTCCGATTACAACAATCGGGGTGCCAAAAATATTCCGGTCAAAGCCATCGTCGACGATGCTCTTAGCCAGGGTTGTGATAGCATCGAAACCGTTTTGGTTCACCGCAATACGGGAGGAGATGTGAACTGGCAGGAAAACATCGACAAGTGGTGGCACGAAGAAGTGGATGGTCAAAACCCTTATTGCCCTGCCGAAGTAATGGATAGTGAAGACATGCTTTTCATTCTTTATACTTCAGGATCGACTGGCAAACCCAAAGGTGTAGTTCACACCTGCGGTGGCTACATGATTTATACCTGTTTTTCGTTTCGCAATGTATTTCAATATCAGGAAGGCGATGTCTACTGGTGCACAGCGGATATCGGTTGGATTACCGGCCACTCCTACATCGTCTATGGCCCATTGCTCGCGGGAGCTACGACAATGATGTTCGAAGGAATACCAACCTACCCGGACGCCGGACGCTTCTGGGAAATCTGTGAAAAACACAAGGTCAATCAGTTCTATACAGCTCCGACCGCCATCCGGGCCCTAATGGCCCACGGCAACGAATACGTCAATAAATATGACTTAAGTTCCATCAAAGTACTGGGCACCGTAGGTGAGCCGATCAATGCCGAAGCCTGGCACTGGTATAACGAAGTGGTCGGTAAGGGCAATGCACCTATCGTCGATACCTGGTGGCAGACAGAAACCGGTGGGATTATGATTACTTCGTTGGCGGGTGTTACCCCCACCAAACCCACCTATGCCACCTTACCAATGCCGGGCATTCAACCTTGTCTGGTGGATGGAGATGGCAATGAAATTACGGAAAATGATGTAGAAGGATATTTATGCGTTAAATTTCCCTGGCCTTCCATGCTTCGTACTACTTACGGCGACCACGAACGATGCCGACAAACCTACTTTTCTTCTTTTACGGACAAATACTTTACGGGCGACGGAGCCCGACGTGACGAAAATGGTATGTACCGCATTATCGGCCGGGTAGATGATGTCATCAATGTTTCCGGCCACCGCATGGGGACCGCCGAAGTTGAAAATGCAATCAACCAGCATCCTGGTGTTGTAGAAAGTGCCGTTGTTGGTTACCCGCACGACATCAAGGGGCAGGGCATCTATGCCTATATCATCACGGCTGACGAAGTGAATGACGAAGACGGTTTCACCAAAGAAATCCGTGATGTAGTCACCAGGGAAATCGGACCGATTGCCAAACCGGATCTCATTCAATATGTTCCGGGACTACCCAAGACGAGGTCTGGCAAAATCATGCGCCGGATTCTCCGGAAAATTGCTTCGGGCGACACCTCCAACCTTGGCGATGTTTCGACTTTGCTGAATCCTGACGTCGTGGAATCGATAAAAGAAGGAGCAAAAGTGTAGTTAGACATTCAACGACAACAATTACTCTGCGGCAGGGCATGCGATAGTTTGAACCATGAATTTTAATCGCATTCTATCGTTCACCCTGCCGGGAGTCAATAAAACGGGAAAACACCATTCAAAGTCATCGAGGTCAAATGACTTGATCTTACAGACAGATCGAAAACTGTTCAAAATTCCGTTCGATGAAATCTTTTGTAAAGACCGCATCCTTTTGTCCAAAGAGACGTTAAGCAATATTGAACAGCGCTTACCTAAGGGGCAATTACTCTGAATTCATTGCTCCTACATCGTTTCCAATAAGTTGACTCAGTTTTTTTTTCGAGCAACCCAACCATTTCGAAGGAGCTCACTGTCTAACCGATTGTCCATGCGTCTAGAAATACAGAATTATGAGAAAATCAAACTTCACATTTCTTTGCTCCATCTTGTTTGTACTGACCCTGTCCAACTGTACCATGGTGGATCCCGTTCGAGCAGAGTTAGAGATCAATCCAGTTTTAGTATTCGGTACTTATTACGGTTTCTGCGGAGGTGACTGTGCCCATCTTTATAAAATTGAAAATCAAAAGTTATACGCTGATCAAGGTATAGACAATTTATATTTATTCCGCGATAGGGAACTTCCTTTTGCCACGGAGCCGCGCCCAGAGGAAGACTATGCCAAAGCTAAATTTCTCATCAGTGACTTTCCCAACCAATTGCTTCAAGAAGAGCAGCAAACGCTGGGCAATCCCGACGCTCATGACCAAGGAGGTATTTTCTTAGAATTGACCATGGGAGAGGAAGTAAAAAAGTGGTACCTCGATACCAGTACGGAGCGTTTGCCAGAATACCTGCAAGAATACGCCAAACAAGTGATGGCAGTAGTAGAAATGTTATAGTGAGGTAAAATCGGCTGCTAATCCCGGCATATTTAGAATATGGCGTAACTTTGGGAAAAGTGTCGTTTTATGAAGCCTTCCCGAAAGAAACCGCTATTCCCAGTTGTTCGGCAATTTGCAGACTATTTGGTCAAATACGATCGTATGTCGTCGCTACCAGTTCGCTACGAAGATTTGCTGCATTATACGGAGGCAACGCCATTGCTCGACCAAAATGGCAACGACACACTCTGGGAAACCGTCTTCTACAGCGACATTGAAACCCGTGAACTCAATAAGTCCTTGACCAAAATTTATGCACTGCTCAAAACTGATGGGGACGTCCAAGTCATAGAACACCTCCAAGTTGCCCGAATAGATTATTGCACCTTTGGCAACTCCAAACCATTCCGAGTCCGCATCATCAATAAATTGAACGACAACTACGATCATTTTTACGTAAAGAAAGCAGACGCTTCTCGAATTTATGGATTGGAACTGGAAGAGTTACTCTCTCCCAATCACGTCATGTTCCTGGTTGATGGAGACACCTTAATTGAAGAGCACATAGCAGGTATTCCAGGTGATGAGTTTATGAATAAAAATCTGCAAATCGATAATTTCAATAAAATTCGGATTGCAAAAGAATTTGTCAAATTCAACGAACGGTGCTTCGTCCGTTTGCTCGGAGATATGAGGTCATACAACTTCGTAGTAGACATTACTCCCGACATCGAAGGCAACCAATACCGCATCCGGGCCATTGACTTTGATCAGCAATCTTACGAGGGCCGCAAGAGTTTTTACCTGCCACAGTATTTCCGCGAAAATAATCCCATTATTTTTCTCGGCATCGAAAGAATGTCGGATGAAACCGTCAAACAATACCAGTTTGAAGAAAGGAGCCTGATCGCCGTTAGGGTGAAATCATCCTGGAACCGATTTTCTGAATTAACCGATATCATGGTGACCGACCAGATTTCGACTTCCCGCAAGGTCATTCAGCTAAAAAAAGAACTGGCCTACCATCACAAAAACAATACTTTCCTGAATTGCCAGAATATGGGAGAGATTGTTTTAACAAACATCCTTCTGCTCCTCAAAAAGGATTTTACACAAAGTATAAACTTCAAATAACTGGTTATCAACTGCTAGAACCAGAAACCCATCAATATCTATCTCCGGAATCGGTTCCGATGTATTTGCTTTTTGTCTTATTCGTAAAGCCAGAGTTCTCTTTTCTTTGTGATGCGAGATGACTTCAAATGGAGAAGTTTTTTTGCCGGTAAGCCAGTAAAGATGCCTCAAGGCAATCAGAAGAATCATGCGACCTTGTCGTACGATGGTAGTTTGTATTCTGTGCTAAGAGCAGCTACACATTATACTTAAGAGAAGTAATCAATTTGATTGATTGGTTTTTCTCATATAGTGACTTATCTACTTTGAGTTGTCCCATACCTGGGGAGGCAGGGACAACTCTTTCTGTTGTTACTGTTGTTACTGTTGTTACTGTTGTTACTGTTGTTACTGTTGTTACTGTGGATACTATGGTGGCTATAGATAGTTGCTACAGAAGCTACAGCAACCATAGAATCCACAGCATCCACAGCCCCACAGCATCAAACATATTCTTTAGGATCCCATCCTTTAGCATATTCCCGTCCCCACATCTTCATAGCCTTCTTATCTTTTAGAATATGGCCATTAGTGGGATCAGTAGCCAGAGAGCGCCCCATTTTTTGAGCGATGTTACCCAGGTGGCAAAGGACAACACTCTTATGTCCTTCCAGAATAGGTGAATTTTGCTTGGCACCTTCTCTGATTGCTTCCGTGAAGTTGTTCATATGGTAAACATCAAGTCCACCTTCACCAACAGTATTCATGGTAGCGCTCATGGTTTTTTCATCCGCTTGTTTGATGATCTCTCCATCCTGATCGTAAGCGATGTATTTGTTCCGGTCTAAGACGATGGTACCTTTTGTTCCGTGGATGGAAGAGCCACGACCTCGATCCCAGAATTTGAAGTTATTACAGCTACGTCCTTCCCAGTTAAGCATTTTGCCTCCTTCGAATTCAAAGCTCACCGATTGTGTGTCGTAGAATTCCCAATCATCATTAAAATGGAAGCGTCCGCCGGAAGAGGATACTTTAGTAGGGTAATCTACACCGAGTGCCCAACGACAGATGTCGATTTCATGCGTTCCGTTGTTACATACTTCGCCGGTTCCCCAGTGCCAAAACCAGTGCCAGTTGTAATGAACGTAAATGTCTTTAAAATCCACTCGAGGTGCTGGTCCTTGCCATAGTTCCCAATCCAACCACTCGGGAACAGCAGCAGCTTTACCCCGACCAATTTCCCCGCGTTTGTTGGCATACCAGGCTTTGGCATAATAGACGTCACCGATCAACCCTTCCTTGATGTCTTTCATCGCTTCAATAGAAGTAGGGGCCGAACGCTGTTGGTTACCCATTTGTACGACTTTGCCGTATTTGCGTTGTGCTGCTACCAGCATCTCTCCTTCGGCACCATTATGTCCGCAAGGTTTTTCGACGTAGACGTGTTTACCAGCCTGCAATGCCTGAAGAGACATTGGCGTATGCCAGTGATCCGGTGCAGCTATGACAATGGCGTCAACGTCCTTGGATTCCAGAATTTTCCGAAAATCCTTTTCTAGTTTAGGGTCTTGTTTGCTATTTTTCTTAACTCCTTTCTGGACTTTTTCCATGGCGCGTTTGTCTACATCACACAGATACGCAACGGTTCCGTGATTAGACTTCAAAACCGTGCGGGTCAAACCGCCACCTCGGCCATTCAAACCGGCTACGGCCATATTGACCCGTTCATTAGCCCCAAGAATATTGCCATAGCTTTTAGCAGTAAATGCAAAAGTAAGACCAGCAGTGCCAAGTGCGGACTTTTTTATAAACTCTCTTCGAGTGGATTTCTTTGTGGTTGATTTTTTCATTATTAGATTTTTGATATGTGATTTGCTAAAACTCCCGAACCTTGATTCCTCTGAAGTGTACGGTGTCTCCGTGATCCTGAAGCAGGATGTGTCCTTCCGGCCATTGTCCGAATTTGTTCCATTTTTTGTACTTGCTGTAGGCTACAAGAGAGCGGAACATTTGCGAAAAGCGGTTGTACTCGACTACTTTTTCGTTGTTCAGCCAATGCTCTACATGACCATTTTTTGATACGATCCTGGCCTTGTTCCATTTGCCGACTCCCTTGAATTGTTTATTACGACCGGGTGCCGAGAGGTTCTCAGCGGTAATCAGGTCGTAAAGCGAGGAAACGGTTCGATTGCCGGCAACCCCCATTTTGGCATCCGGATGCATTTTATCATCCAAAATTTGGAATTCACAACCGATTGCAGAACCAGAGCCTTTGTTGAGCTCTGCATCTACAAAGTACTTGATCCCACTATTGGCTCCTTCGGTAATCATAAACTCTAATTCCAATTCGAAATCACTGAAAAGATCGGTGGTAACAATATCACCAGGGCCGGTCGATTCACCACCATCAGTAGCTAGCACCGTAAGCACACCATCCTTCATCTGCCAACCTGATTCGGGGAAGTGGTCCAGTTTGGCGCCACGCCAGCCATTGCTCGTCTTTCCATCCCAAAGCAACCGCCAACCTTGCCTTTGTTCTTCATTCGTCAGTTCATTAACCAAATAACTAACCTGCGGAACATCCGGATCGGACGGCCAGCTGTTGGCTTCCAAGTTTTCGGTCATTATCCGAATATTGCGCCACATCACCTGCTTCCCGACGAAGTCATCCTTGACGCTATGTACTTGTAAACAAATGAATCCTTCAGCCGTCAGGTCATCCACCAGATTGGTACACATAATGCCATTGATCCAAGTCCGAATGGTATTCCCGATGGCTTCGATGCGGTATTTATTCCACTGCCCGTTGCGGAATGCTTTACGCCCTTTTTCATTTCTCGAAAGTGGATACAACCACCCTCGGCGGGCCTCGTCATACAAGCCACCACTGTAGGCACGTGGAGAAGGGTCGATCTCGACCTGATAGCCATGTACCCGGTAATCGCGATAATCTTTCTTACTAAGGCTGCGAATTTGTACCCCTGAATTCAACTGAGGATCTACCATTACCTCGAATTCCAGGATAAAGTCGCTGTAGGTCTTCTCGGTCGTCATGAAGCTGTTCGGCGTTTTAGCCACAGAAGTTCCTACGACCATTCCATCCTTCACTTCGTAGAGCGCTTTCCCATTAAGTTGTTTCCAACCACTAAAATCCTTCCCATTGAAAAGGTCGGTCCAAGCCTCTTCGGAATATTGCGCGGATGCCCCTAAAATACCGGCAAAACAAAAAAACAGGGTTAGGAAAAGCGGATTGTTGTTTCTCATCATGGTATCGTTCTTTTTGATTGTAATTGATGTTCTAAAATAGAAAATGTTGGTAACATAACCTAAGATCTTTAAGACGATAGCCAGGCTTGATGCCCCTTACAGTTAAAGGCGTTCGAATGGTTAAAAAAGTCAGAAAAGTCGCTCCGGATAAAACACCACCTGAATCAGGTTATACTCTAGTTGGCTAAAATTAAATTCAAGTCCGTCAACTGCAAAAGTTGAGAATGGATACCACCTTAAATTAGTCCTTAGAATGATGGCTTCATCAGCTTTTCCCGGGATGATATCCCAACCAAAGGAAACCCCAGGCTCAAACCCTTTGAATATCAGTTCATTGCTGGCATTATCGACGTTCTCTAAATATCGGAATCGATCATAGGCTACGTTGATACCGATGAACGGAGCAAATCCGGAATAGTCCGTCAAAAACTTACTCACTTCCAACGCAAAGGATGATTTTTTTATGGTTTGTACTGTTCCGTAAGCTTCCGTCTCAAACTCCGGATTTCTAAAGGATAACGCAGCAAACAAGCCCTTGCGATTGAATTGGTAACCAACTGCAACATCGAAATAATTGCCCGAAGATAATTGGTTGGGTAGGTATGGTAAAACTTTTTGGTTGTATCGTGAGCGGGACAAAGAAAAGGAAAGGGATGGCCCTGCGCCAACAAAGAAGCTGCCCGAACGGGCTGCTCCCAGTCCTGGTTTCGAAATTTCCGGATAATTGTTCCAACGATCATTGGATGCTTCATTCTTACTGCGACTGGTTTCAAAGGAATAATTCAAACCGAATTGAAGGTTAAACTTTGGCGTTTCAATGATGGCTAAGTCAGTCCTTGAGATTGGATAGTTCCAACTATTGTCATAAAAATAATTGATGCCTAATCTAAGGGAGAATCCGTGATGCCCAAACAAAAAGCCTGCGTCGGGGACCAACATGAAATCTTTGGAAAGAATGGGTTGATCCTGATTGGGACTCACTTTCTGTTGAAACTCCAGGGCGGACCAACTAAAACCCAGATAAGGCCTTATGCTCTTTTCTCGGTACGCCCAGGGCAACAGCCTAAATCCGGTCGCAACGGAGTGTGAAAGTTTATAATTTGTTTGATCTCGTTTCTCGAAGTTGTACTGATTCAATGGAATCGTGACGTAAAATTCGGCATGGCCCCAGAAATGAAAGCCCCCCCAGTTTAAATACTGAGTGATCGACGCAGGGTTTTCAAAACTGGTCAATTCATTGTCGATCACCCCTATCCCCATAAAGGAGGGAACATAACTACCTCCCAATTCGAAATACATTTTGGCAAAATCTAATCTTTTCCGATGATGGGTACTCGCACTTTCTTTTTGAGCAGATAGGTCACTACCAGTCACCGCCATAATGACCACAAACAAGGATATTTTTTTCATAACGATTTTTGGGACAAATAAGAGAGAAGACCAGCTCAAATGGAATCGGGATTTTGTACCAAAAATCCTTGACAGGTCAAAATCATACAAAAGTATGAGGAAAGAACAGGAGGAGGCTAAAAGAATTATCTAATTGATTAACAAGGCAATGAGCTCTACTTTGTTTTTCACCTTACACTTTCGGTAGATATTAGTGACGTGGGTTTTTACCGTCGGTAGTGCAATAAATAATTCTTCTGAAATCTGTTTGTAGGTGGTTCCTCTTACCAATAGCATGGTAATTTCCTGTTCTCTTTTGGTCAATCCGTAATTTTTCAAGTTTTGCTCTTTGACGTTGGTAGCAGGACTGAAAAAAGAAAGTCTTTGTAAATCATCCCACAACTTATGAGCCGCCAAGAAAATGAAGACCAATGGAATGGTAAATCCAATTTTCAATCGGGCCGGCCCCCAGCCTTCGACGTAGTTGACCATTAAAGAAAGTGGGATCAGTATTATAAAAGCAATTGCAAAGATCCGCTCCGCTTTTTCCCTATGCCGTACCATAGCCCGTGGTTGAGTTCTTCTCAACACAACCATGGAAAGTATTACGGAAGTGCCCAGAAATATCACCACTACGTATTGCAATACTGGCAGTAGGCCGATGAAATATCCTATAACAACCAATAGGAACAAAAGAGTAGAAAAGCCGATCAGGCCTTTCTTCCAAGCCGGATTTATGTAGTGTTTTCGCTCTCTCCAAATGTTGAGAGGAGTCATTAGGCCCACTAAAACCATTGCCAACAAAGAAAAAACATTCGTGCTCGCCGAAGCAATAGTCTCTCCCCAAAACGGAGAAACCGTGAATGCAACGATCAACAATAGTAAAGAAATGCTAAAGCCAATCGTTTCAAGCGTTTCGAGGTTTCGCTGGTAACAGATGATCTCTACAAAAATAGTAATGATCAACAGTGTATAGGCAACAACCAATAAGGTAATTTCAAGTGCGATCATCGATGAATTCTTTCGGATCGGTATTTTAGGGATCACCAGTTTTGGAAAGGCATTCCAATTGCCTATCTATTCAGAATTCCCTAAGTTTACCATTGTTGTTTCGTGACCATTTATTATAAAAAAAATCAAGCATAATGAAAAACGCTCTACTCGCCTTCTGCCTACTTCTCTCCTTCATGTTGGAAGCGCAAATGCCGCATATCCTCCCTCTTCAAAAACGAGGAGAAGTAACAGATCAATGGTTGAAAGAAAGAGTTGAAACGGTCCTGCCTGAAATCATGCGAAGAGACGGGATCGATATGTGGTTACTAATTTCGAGAGAGTATAATGAAGATCCTGTGCTCAAGACTTTTTTACCTTCATTTTGGCTGTCGGCGCGTCGCACGACCATGTTGGTCATTTACGACAATGGTACGGAACTGGAAACCCTGGCTTGTGCTCGTTATAATGTAGGTGAAGTATTTGTAAAAGCCTGGGATAAAGAAAAAGAACCGGATCAGTGGAAGCGATTACGCGAAATCATCGAAGAACGCGACCCCAATAAAATTGCGGTGAATCGCTCCGAACACTTTGGCCTGGCCGATGGCATCTCCTCCTATCACTATGACAAACTCATGGAAAACCTTCCTGAAAAATACCAACAACGGATTGTCTCGGGGGAGCGACTGGCCATAGGGTGGTTGGAAACCCGAACAGAAAATGAAATGACGGTTTATCAACAGATTTGCCGCCTTGCCCACGCCATCATTCAGGAGGGGTTTTCGGATCAGGTGATCCAACCCGGGGTCACCTCTACCGATGACGTTGTTTGGTATTACCGCAACCGCATTCGCGAATTAGGATTCATTGCATGGTTCCATCCTACGGTTGATATTCAGCGTAAGGACCCGGAATCTTTAGATCATTTACGCTCTTTCTCCGAACGGCCGGATCAACAGATCATCATGCCAGGGGACCTGATTCACGTAGATTTTGGCATCACTTACTTAGGGCTCAACACAGATACCCAGGAAAACGCTTACATCCTCAAACCCGGGGAGACGGAAGCACCGGAATATCTGTTGAAAGCATATCAAAAAGGACTTCGCTTGATGGACATTCTAACCGACAATTTTAAAACGGGTCGAACAGGTAATGAAATCCTGGCAGCTACTCGTCAACAAGCAATTGCCGAAGGAATAAAGCCATCCATTTACACGCACCCAATCGGCTATCACGGTCACGGCGCTGGTCCGACCATCGGCCTTTGGGATCAACAAGAGGGTGTCCCCCACAAAGGAGACTATCCTATGTATGCCAATACGGCCTATTCCATTGAGCTCAATGCAGCGGTAAAGATAGAGGAATGGGGAAAAGAGATCCGAATTATGTTAGAGGAAGATGCCTTCTTCGACGGAGAACAAGTAAGGTATATTGATGGCCGACAGAATGAGTTGTTCCTCATTCCCAGGCCCATCCATAAAACTGGCAAATAAGCTCGTCGGATTCGAAACCAAACGTGGGTTGAGGGCGTATAACGGAACATAGCTATAAAACCAAATTACTACCTCAGTCCACATCCATAGTTCCCCCGGCTAAAGCCTTAATAGCGACTTCTAATTTTATTGTCTGGAATTTCCACTCCCATCATGAAAATGGCAGGCTGTTTATAGTCTCACAGCCTCAACAAAAACGATCAAACACTACTGGTATCATTTATTTCATTCAAAGCAATTGGTCTTTGAGTCTCTCGGTGTATACTCAAGTACCATTAGGCTTTGGCAAAGAAACATGTTTATGAGAAAAATGTTATGGCCACTAGTATTTGGTTATTGTACTTGTCTATGCTTTGAAGAGGTACAAGCACAACGACTTGAGTTTTTTGTAGAGAATGGGGTTTCAATGCCCATTGGTAACTTTTCAAACCCCGACATTTATTATGAAGGAGGAGATGGTGCCAGTCCCGGATACATCGGGCAGGCAGGTATTAACTATTACTTCGACCGCTACTTTGGTCTTTCGGTACTGGCTACGATCCAGTCGAACCCTTATTCAAAACGAGAAATCAGAAATCTCTACCAGGGTCTATCGGACGGTCGATTTAAATCCATCGACTTCCAGGGCTATCTACTGATGTATGGCATGATTGGGCCCAACCTTCGCTTTAAACAAGATGTGTTCAGCTTTTCTTTTACTCCTTCAGTAGGTTATGGCTATCTGGATGATAATTTTGTACGTTTCAAGATCCGCAACCAGGTATCTGAAAATGATGTATTTGTATCAAGAGTCGATAAAAACCTGGGGTACACCATGGGGTTGAAGGGATCCGTCAAATTCAACGTCAATCAATACCTTCACCTGGGGCTGAGCATTTCCTATTTTCGTTCTGCATTCAACGAATTGAAAACCTATTTGTACTATCGGGATAGCCATCAATTGGAAAGCCGGAACGTCATTGAAAAGATCGAACCTCAGACGATCAATTTCCTTTTTCGTATCGGTTTGCGAATTTGACCTATCATCTCATCCGACTTGAACAATACGGGGATATTACCGAATATGCTAATTTTACCACCAGATTCTAATGATGTACAGCATATACAATTGGTTATCATCCTGACTGCTTTCAGAGTTGTTAAAAATGCTGCAACTAGTGCGAGTAGTTCCCGATTTAGGCCACAACCACCGGAAGATGGGCAATGCAGCCGGGGAGTTTCTATACGGAAGCAGGCATTGACTATTCTTTCGAAAGAGATTTACGGATGATCTCTAATACTGCCGTTAAAGTCTCGGCTATCGTACATTCCGAATTGTCGACTCGATGCCCTATTTTTGGCCGGTCAATCTGACAATGATCGTACATATAATCGATCCGATCCAATTCCCAGGCCGTCAATCTACGATTTCCCCGATTCTTTTTGACGACTTCTTTCCTTGGGGTCAACGTAATCAATAAAGGCGTAATTCCAATGTTAGAAGCATATTGTTTCATGAACACTAATTCGCTTCCGTAAAGGGGCCAGTTTAAGATTGGAAGATAACCTCGCCTCACCCAATTGGCAGCAATGTCCAGCCCATCTTCAATAGTGTATAACAATCTATCGTCAATGGGAAGCCTATGATGAGCAAAATCGGAAACGCGATCCAATTCTATGTTGACCGACAACGAAATTTCATCACTGATCAATGTAGCGATGGTTGTCTTGCCAGAATTAATACTGCCATTAATCCAGACGGTATTAAAGTTGTGAAGTGTAACATTCTTATCAATAGGCAACTCCATTTAGGGATTTACAATTCAACGCCAATACGTTGTTTTCTAATAAGTTAATAATCAGACGAATGGCATCTAGTTCTGCTCTTTCTCGAGTTCGAAAACGGGGAAATTTATCGATTGCCCCTCCTCCGCTGATATGATAGCCATACAAGGTGTTTTCTTCGGTGATCTGCACCTTGAGATCTACCTCATCTTCCAGAAACTCTAGCATGTAGTTTTGTGGAATCGCCTCCAGCCTCCACTCAATGCTGAATCTTTTCTTAAGATACCTTTTACAAGCGCGCAAAATTGCGAGCTTCGTATCACTTGTGTTGTCCTGTGTTACCATAGCCGCATAATCAATATGGGGTAAAAAAATGTAGTTGCACCAATGTTATCCGATTTGGGATAGAGCGTCGAATTTAATAGGGACCCTGGATTGCGTCCCTTAGAACGGTCATGCTCAAATCAGACTTAAAGATTGCTGTATATGATAAAAAGCATCAGTAGACAAAGAAAGATTAAACAGGAAGTTCCGTTTAATCTTTCTTTGGGAGAAAATGATTTCCTGACAAAGATAGGGGTGGCAGCATAAGGATCAAAAAATCTACCATATGTATTTTTCCACAAAGCAAAGATTTTTATTAACAGTGGATGTGCAAAAGTACTAAAGTTCACTTCACGACGTTGATTCAAAATCATTTACCGCTTCGGTGGAATACTAAAAGTGTAGAAAAACAAGTTTAATGAAAACTCAAGCCCTGCAGTAGTCATTAAATATCCAAACCCTTCTCCTGGAATCAGGAAGATATGAAGTTGATGCATGAAGGTGCGTACAACCTCATTTATTTAATCATTACTAAGCAATAACAAAATGAGAAAACTCGGAATTTTCTTGCCCCTGGCAACAATGCTTATCCTCGCTTCTTGTAAAAACCCGAAAGTAGTCAGGCTCGAACAAGAAGTGGCTACTAAAACTGAGCAGGTCAAACAACTGGAAGAACAGTTGGAGCATATGCAAAGCAGTAATACCAGCTTGTTGGATCGGCTCTCAGATCTCTCCGTGGTCAATAAGGCGGGTGCTCAAAGTATTCAAAAATCACTCGAAAACATGACCCAGCAGTACTCATTTATCCAGGATCTGACCAAAAAAGTGCAGTCTAAAGACTCCTTGAACCTGGCTCTGGTTATGAACCTCAAGCGATCGCTCAATAACATTAATGACGAAGATGTTCAGGTGGAAGTTAGAGGCGGTCGTGTGCACGTTTCAATTTCCGACAAGTTGTTATTTGGCTCCGGTAGCTACAAAGTCACCGATGAAGCCCAAAATGTCTTGAGTAAAATCGCAGCGGTCATCAACGATCATTACGAACTGGATGTGACTGTAGAAGGTCATACCGACAATGTGCCCATTGGCAATTCCTGTACGCAGGACAACTGGGATTTGAGCGTCAAACGTGCTACCTCTGTAGTTCGGGTACTCCAGGAAGATTACTTCGTAGATCCGGAAAGACTCACTGCTGCCGGCCGCTCCGAATACATCCCTAAAGAAGGCAATGACACCGAAGAGGGACGCAGTAAAAACCGTCGCACGGAAATTGTAATTATGCCTCAATTAGATCAGTTTTTCAAGCTGTTGGAGGCTCCGGAATTGGTGGATTAATCTAACCAGATACAATTACAAGAGGCTGTTAAAATTTAGTTTCTTGAATGATATTTTTAAAGGCAAAGGCTTTTCAGGCTTTTGCCTTTCCCATTGCTCCCAAAAATTCAAATTTCTGCAAAGCCATCTCCTCAAAGGCTTCCATGTATCGTTTTCCCGGAATGATCGGCATAAACTGATCGGGAGCATCCCTGAAAAACTCCCGATTGATACGGGTCCACAACAAGCGAAAATCAGTGGCAATGTTGATCTTGCAAACCCCGAACCGGATGGCCTTTTTCACTTCTTCGGGGTCAACCCCTTTTGCACCGGGCAATAACTGCCCTCCGGCATTGTTGATGCGATTGATCTCTGCATAATTGACGGCCGAACCGCCATGCAAAACCAATGGAAACCCCGGTAATCGACGCTGAATCTCCTCGAGGATGTGAAACTGAAGGCCCTGTCCCCCGGAGAACTTATAGGCACCGTGGCTGGTACCTACTGCAATGGCCAGACTGTCGCAACCGGTAGCATCTACAAATTCCTCCACTTCATGTGGGTTGGTATAAAACGCATGGGCTTCATCGACCGACAAATCGTCTTCGACCCCGGACAATACCCCCAATTCCGCTTCGACATTGACGCCTTTCGGATGTGCCCGCTCCACAATGGCCCTGGTGCGCCGAATATTCGTCTGAAAATCATCGTGAGAGGCGTCGATCATAACTGCGGTGTAGGCTCCTCGGTCCAGTGCATGCCAAATGTGTTCTTCGGTTCCGTGGTCCATGTGCAGGGCAAAGACTGCTTTGGGGTGCAACCGAGCAGCCGTTTGGATCATACCGACCAACATTTCCGGTGTAGCATAGTTTCTGGCTACCGGCGTCGTTTGGACGATGAATGGCGCATTGGCTTTTTCCGCCGCCGAAAAAAGCGCTAAAACCTGTTCCATGAATTCGACGTTGATGGCTGCTATACCATATTTACCGTAGCAATGATCGAACAATTGTTGGGTAGTGACTAGCATATTTATTTTTTCACCCCTTCAAGATAGCCATTTCTCATAACCAGTTTTCAAAACCAGCTCTTCTCTCACCAAAAAAAGGCGATTACCGTCTAAAAAACGAAAATCACTGATTTGCCCTGCTTTTGGTCATACATTTGTATTCGTAAGCAAGCAACTATGAAGCAAAACAAAACACACTAAGAAAAGGCTCTACTTAGAGCCCATCAGGGACAATAGCACAAACACTACAAACTCTTTTGCCCAGAGCCACCTTCAGGGACAATAAAACAAAATCACAACGAGCACTTTAAGGCTTCAGGTTAAGGCGTTACTTTCTTAAAAGTAGAGAGTAACGCCTTTTTTGTTTTCCGTATTTTCCGTATTTTCAAAAACCCAGTTCCAGTTTTCTTCCCAAATCAATTGCATCATGTTGAATATCTTACGCCCCCTCATCCATTCTATCTGCTTTCTGTTGGTTTTAGGTGCCTGTAACCCGGATGAAAATGCTCCCTCCATAAGCACTGGTAACGGCCCGGGTGCCAATCCTAACACTTCCAAAGGTCCTGCAGATTGGCTCATACCAATCGGTGAGGTCTTAGACGGCGGACCGGGTAAAGATGGCATACCGTCTATCGATGACCCGCAATTTGAACCCGTCGCCGCCAATGATTTCCTCCGGGAAGACGACCTCGTTATCGGTATCAAAGTTGGAGACTTGATACGGGCTTATCCTCACCCGATCCTTGATTGGCATGAAATCGTCAATGACAATGTCAATATGGTACCGATTGCCCTGACTTATTGTCCATTGACCGGAACTGCAGTAGGTTGGAATCGAATGGTCGATGGGTCGCTTACTACCTTTGGTGTCTCAGGGTTGCTCTACCAAACCAACCTAATGCCCTACGATCGAGCGACGAACAGTACTTGGTCCCAAATGCGGTTAGATTGCGTCAATGGCCAGTTGATCGAATCCAGGGCTCAGATCGAACACGTCGTTGAGACGACCTGGGCAACCTGGAAATTAATGTTCCCGGACTCGGAAGTAATGACCAGGGCCACCGGCTTTGCCCGCAACTATAATACCTACCCATACGGCGATTACCGTACTTCCGAACAACTCATTTTTCCGGTCAATACCGACAACTCTTCCCTCCCCCGCAAAACTCGGGTCCTCGGAGTCATTGTCAATGGCCTTGCCAAGGCGTTCTCTATCAACAGTTTCGACCAACCAACCACACGGATCATTACCGATCGGGTGGGCGGTACCCGAATCGTAGTCCTGGGGAATCAGAAACTCAATTTTTTAGCCGCCTACGCCAATAGCATCGATGGTGCCGAACCCGGTTTGGAGTTCAGTCCCGTCGCCGAGGTAAACAATGCTGCCGTTATGACCGACAATGAAGGGAATCAGTGGAATCTATTTGGAGAGGCCATCCAGGGGCCGCGAAAAGGTGAAAGACTGGATCGGGTAACGGCCTTTATCGGCTATTGGTTTGCCTGGGCCACCTTTTATCCGGATCTCGAATTGCGTTAAACCCGGTCCAAAGCAAAATTTAGTGTAAAAAAAATTACATCGAATCATTGAATATGTAAAAATATTTACACATTTTTACAGTATGAAGTTTCACGAGCTCAACAAACGCGAAAGCCAAATCCTCACCATCCTTTACCAAATCGGTGAGGGCAGCGTCCAAGATGTTCTGGACCGCATGGAAGATGCCCCCAGTTACAATTCGGTGCGAGTAATGATGTAC
>JANQRV010000272.1 GCA_028284395.1 Saprospiraceae bacterium | reverse complement strand
CTGAGCCAGCTAGCGGCTCCGTTCTCCATCATTGCGCTCCTGGCGATTGGTATGCAGATCGATATGAAGGTAGATCGGACCTTGATCACCAACTTGCTGACCGGACTGTTCTTCAAACTCATACTGGCTCCCGCATTGCTGTATTTATTCATGTGGCAGGTCCTGGGTGTGCAAGATACCATTGCCAAGGTATGCATCCTGGGCGCGGCCATCGGGTCCATGAATGCCGTATCGATTGTGGCGGCCGAACTGGGGCTGGACCCAAAACTTGCCGTTGCCATGCCGGCTTTGGGTATTCCGCTATCGGTAGTGAGCCTGTTGTTAATTGATTTCTTGTTATTTTGACGGCAATGTATTCATTTTTAGAAAATTTCGCCGGTGCTGGACAACGCTATCATTTTTACGGGCATTCCTCCTTTTTCCGCGCAACCGTTGACCGATTGTTTTCGGGAATTCATGGCTAAAGAGGCTTCATACAAGGAACAGTTTTTGCAAAAACACTATGGTTATGCCTTTGACGGATACTCCTATTTAGGGCAGACCGACAGCTCTAACCAGGCCTATGACGACCTGGTCTATTCCTTTGTCTTTTCCAATTTTTTTCCGGCTTCTCGATACCCGCCATCTTTTCAAGCCTTCCTGAAAGAGGAGTGGCCACAAATGCTGGTCAAAATCAGGGAGATCGAATTGTCCATTATCACCAGCTTGAATCTCCCGGGGTTATTGGCTTTTTATAGAAATCACATTGGGCATATGTTCTCCAATAACTACTACCCTCCCGTTGATCGATTTCAAGACCCCAGTAGAGGAAATACCCGCTTATCCGAGCATCCGGACGTATCTTTATTCACCATTTTTCCATTTGGCATCGATGGTGATTTTCAGTACCAGAACCCGTCGGGACGTTGGCAGTCACTAAAAGTGACCAATCAGGTACTGGCTTTCCCGGGTTACTTACTGGAGTTGTGGTCCGGTCGAACCATCAAAGCCCTCAATCACCGGGTTGCCATGCCCCAAGATCGGCAAGTAGAGCGTTTTTCTTTTGCCTCTTTTTCCCTTCCTTTTCCAAAGCGGAGCTTCCGGTTGCCTGCCGAAGCGGGAACCACGACGAGCGAACGATACTTCAATCGATACCTTAGTTTGTTCGAAGAATAATCAGGTGATCAACCGGTTCTTTTCTATATTTGGCATCTGCGAAAATACAAATGCGACTTTAATGACGGATCCATCACAAGCACCGACCATCATCAACCTCGAACAAATTCAATCGGTCATTGATCAACTGGACCTTTTCGATCTGATTGCCCAGGGGTTTATTGCCTACTCGAAGGGAGAAGCGGTCATTCCCCCGGTCGGCGAACTCTTGTTTGACAAACCTCCCGGAGATGTTCATATCAAGTACGGCTACATCCGTTCAAAACCTTATTACGTCATTAAAATCGCTTCCGGGTTTTACCAAAATCCATTGATGGGACTTCCGTCCAGTCAAGGCCTCAACCTTCTTTTCGATAAATCCAACGGACAACTAACTTCCATTTTGCTGGACCAGGGATTCCTAACGGATGTAAGGACAGCCGTAGCCGGAGCCCTCGCCACCAATGCCCTGGCCCCTTCGATCACCAATCGAATTGCCATTGTCGGTGCCGGAATCCAGGCAAGGCTACAGTTGCAATATCATCAAAAGATGATGCACTTCAAGGAAGCCATCGTATGGAATCGCAACCATGATAAGGCCCAATCTCTGGCTCGTGAATTAAGTACCAAGGTTTTACCAGTTTCCGCAGACAAAGACTTGGAAAGAGTTTGCCGGACCAGTCAAGTCATTGTTACCACCACGCCCACCAGCTCTTTTCTGGTTCGGCAAAAATGGATACAGCCCGGCACCCACATCACCGCAGTTGGGGCTGATACTACGGAAAAAAATGAATTGGAACCGGCTTTGTTAGCGTTTGCAGAAGTCGTGGTAGTGGATAGTTTATCTCAAAGTCAAAAACGGGGAGAAGTCTTCAAAGCCCGCAAAGACGGATTCCTGAAGCGTAAACGGATATCGGAACTGGGGCAGGTGCTCGTCAATAAAAACCTGGGGCGACAATCCCTCCAGCAAATTTCGATCGCTGATCTTACCGGAGTAGCCGTCCAGGATTTGATGATCTCTCACGGGGTTTTTGAAAAGCTCTATCCCGGTAAAAAACGCTGAGCCTTAATTGCAGTAAAAACCAACTCCATGCAAAAATTCGAATTAGAAAGAATACAGTCCCTCTATGAAAATACCGTCGAATACAATTTGACTGAAAGCGGTTTCCACCCTTTCACACTTCGCGAATTGCTTTCTTCGCAACAATTGGAAATGGTGCAAGACATTGTGTTGGGGTACGGCCAAACGAATGGGTCGATTCCACTTCGAGAAACCATTGCCCGCCTTTACGGAGCACCTTTCAACTCCGAAAATGTTTTGGTGACCAATGGTTCCTCCGAGGCGAACTTTGTGGCTTGCCGTACCTTGCTGGAAGAAGGAGACGAAGTAGTGATGATGATCCCCAATTATATGCAGATCTGGGGTATTGCCGAAGAAATGGGGTGCACTATGAAAGCCTTCCACCTCAAAGAAGAAAACCATTGGCGTCCAGACCTGGAAGAATTGCGGACAACCGTAACACCGGCCACCAAAATGATTGTCATTTGTAACCCGAACAACCCAACGGGTTATACACTGAGTCGTGAAGAAATGGACTCCATTATTGCCATCGCCCGGGCCAATGATGCGTGGATCTACTGCGATGAGGTATACCGGGGGGCCGAACTGGACGGGGTGGAGATTGACAGTTTTTTAGGTCGTTACGAAAAAGTGATGGTCACCGGCGGGCTTTCCAAAGCCTATGCGCTGCCGGGATTGCGCTTGGGGTGGTTGGCGGGTCCGGAAGCCGACATCTACGAGTCTTGGTCCTATCATGATTACACCAGTATTACCGCCGGTGTCTTGAGTCACCAGATTGCCGAAATTGCCTTACAGCCGGAAAAGCGACGCCAGATCCTGGATCGCAATCGGAATATGTTGAACGAGAATCTGGCCCATTTGCAAAACTGGTTGGCAAGCAGAGGTGATTTTTTCCGGTTTATTCCCCCGAAGGCAGGCGGTATGGCATTTGTGCACTACCATGCCCCCGACATCAACTCGACGGAATTGTCGCACTGGTTGCGCAAAAACAAAAGTTTGTTGATTATTCCGGGAGACTGCTACGGCCTGGATGGTTACTTTCGACTGGGTATTGGGGAGCGAAAAAAATACTTGATTGAGGGATTGAAAAGACTGAAAGAGGGATTGGATGAATATTTGGAATTAAAACGAGATCAACAACAATCTTAGTGGGATTGTGTTTCCACAATAAACGGATCGATTTATGAGTAAATGGTTTTTCCTTATTGCTTTTGTCGCCTGTACTGCCTGTGACATCAAAAGTAATCCGCCCACCCCGGTGACGGGTCAACCCCAACAACCCGTCAATCCCGGTTCCAACCTCGGAGAGATTGATAAGGCGTCCTATACCCATACAAACCCGACTGGAAATCGCGTGGTCACGGGTTCCGGAAGCATCTTGGAAACCTTCCTGGACATCGAACTTTCCGGCAAGCCGCAATGGCTCACGGCGATATCTTCCACTGATTTTGCCTACTACGTCGTTGCTCTGGAAAACGGCCGGATAGAAGCCTTTATATTGCGGCCGGACCGGGTAGTGATTCCCGTTGGCATGAACATCGAAGTGTTACCCAAAGGTACACCACCCACCCTCGCACTGGAGTCGAACGAACGCCCCGTCATCGTCAATGCTACCGAAGAGGAATTCGCCAGCACCTCTTCCCCCATCGTATTGTCTTCCGGTGAGGTTGTTCAATTGGGGCAAAACGGAGACCTGGTCCGCAACCCCAGAAAGGAGCGACAAAATTTTGCCGTTAATGCACTCCCCGATGCGCGCATTGTTCTAAATAGCCTGGATGAATTGGCCGTACTGACAGATCCCACTTCCGACTACCAACACGGAGTACTGGGAGACGCCATTGAAGCTCGCTCGATCACCATTGTAACAACCGACCCTGAATTTGCCATCTTGAACACGATAGTGCCCGGCGGGCAGTCGGTCATCGAGGGGGTTTCCCCAATTTGGGCGGACATCGACGAAGACGGTGAAGAAGATCTTTTGGTTACAGTTAGCAACAATGAAGAAGGAGACGGCGCCAAACTGGTCGCTTACCGAAAGAACGGAGACACGATTGCGGAAGGCCCCTTGAGTCCGGGAGGTTGGCGACATCAATTGGCAGTCTATAAACCCGCATCCTCCGGCCCCCAGTAC
>JANQRV010000246.1 GCA_028284395.1 Saprospiraceae bacterium | reverse complement strand
CGTAAGCGGTATCGGAAGCTGCCAGGAAAACGGGAAAGCTGGATTGCTCCTGACCATTGAGTAGGTAGGTCGCTCCCGGCACCGGTGGTTGTGGACTGTAGGTCAGATCTAAACAAGCGTCCGGCTGTGGTTGTAGTTCCAGTCTTGGCGCCTCCAGGACCACAATGGTCTGTTCCGCCGTATTCGCTTCCCGGCAATTATTGTCTACCCTGAGACTAATCGTATAAGTGCCCGCTTCGCCAAAGGAGATTTGTGGTTGCTCGTCAAAATCCCTGGTATCATTTTCGAAAGTGAAGCCCCTCCTCGGGCTGATCTGCCAGCGAAAAGAAGTGGCAAAATTCGAGGAGGCGCCATTTAAAGTAATGGTCTCCCCCAGACAGACGGTATCCTGCCCACCACCATTACCGGCATCCACGGCAAAATCGGCTTCCGGTGTACCCAACACTTCGATGATGCGGGTAACGGTCTGCGTGCCACAAAAATTCGTAGCCGTCAGACGTACCGTATACCGCCCGGTGTCGGGATACATATGGACGCCCAGATCATCCGTCGGACTGCCATCGCCATAATCCCAAAGGAATTCCATCGATGGATCACTCCGCGGACAGGTATTGTTGACAAAGGCGATCTCCTGCCCCTGGCAGGGGTTATTGCCAAAGGAAAAACTGGGTTTGGGCGGAAAGCGAAAAAAGATGTCAAAACCATTATTATCCGTCGAACCGTCGTCATTGAACGCAACGACGTCAATCGAAAAACAGATGCCCGGTTCCAAGCAATTAAAGTCGTAAGCACAATTGTCTTCAAAAAGTTCCGACAGGGAATAGCGATGACTCTGCACCGGTGGGTTGTCGCTTCCCGGGATGCTAATGGGCGGACAGGTAGCGCACCATCGCATTCGAAAGCTGTCTATCGGAACGTGACCGGCTGGCACATCGATCTTCACCTCGATCAAAGTATCCGGAAAGCAACGGGCAAATTCACCGTCGGAAGTGGTGATTGTGACGCCTTCCTGGGCATTCACAGCGACTATGGTGAGCATGAACAGGAGTAGCAGGGAGGACCACCGTTTTACCATTGTATTTTTTTATAGGAGGAAATAGAAGACAACACAAACTAATAATAAAGTACAACTTTTAATTGATAATTGTTGTCGCATTCGTCCATGGACCTCGTCCCTAGAACTGGCAAACCTTAAGATTTGCCAGTTCTTAAGACCCGGATTTTGCTAATTTTGTCCCAAATTCTCAACGCCACTTTATGAAGTTACCACCCGTTCGTTTTTCCGAAGCCAATCAATACATAGGTCAGATCGTCCTGGTGGGCATCTGCCTGGGCATTGGTGGATACGCGATGGGGTTTTGGCCAACCCTGGGGCAGAGTTTAGTGCAGCACATCCTCATTAGTCTGATCGTTGGATATTCATTGATTTGGATTATTTTCAACAGTCGGTACTGGTTTAGCGAGTCGATCTCTCCACTGCGGAAAAATGGGATCTTGGTAGGCCTGTTCGTTTTGACTGGATTGATCGGTGCGGAGGCCGACGGTGTGATCCGGGCCTTCTTGTTTCAGCAGGGTCCTTATCGATTCTTTGGCACCCCCGGGGCTTCCGTTTTCAATGCCATGTTGAGTATTGTGCTGGGGTATGGCATGGACAATTGGACCCAACCGAAATTGACCACCGAACCGGAAGAAAGCACTCCGGCCGCGCCTCCTTTAACCACCATTCCCATTCGACAGGGGGAAACTACTTCTTTCCACCCGCTGCAAAAAGTCTTGTATTTTGAGGCCTACGATAATTATTCCTTCCTCTTCGATACCGAAGGTAATCGCTTCCTTTGTAATTATTCGCTGTTGTTTCTGGAGAAAAAGTTGGCGGGAAAGTTCGTACGCGTTCACCGCAAATATCTCATCAATAAGAATCACATCCGCAGCATTAAGCCGCATTTGAAAGGTCGGTTCGTCATCGAATTCGCCGACGAGAAAAAAAGCAGTGTAACCAGTAGCAATAGTTACTCGGCAGTCGTCAAGTCGTTGACAAAATTATGACCGTTCATTCACCCAAAATGGAACCCCATTCGCCATTTTAGCCGCCCCTCTCACCCGAAAGCACTGTCCTAACATTCTGATTATCCATACTTTGAAGTCATAATACATTTCTTCATAAAAGAATCATTATGCTTCATCAAGTCAACATCTTCGTCCACGTTCTTGCCGGCATTGTCGGCATCTTCATTGCGATCGTTCCCTACGTCTCCAAAAAGGGAGGCACAGTTCACCGGAAGTACGGCAGGGTATTCCTTTGGTTAATGGCCATCGTCATTATCACCGCTCTCAACGGTGTCTTAATATTCGTCGATCGGCCTTTTTTAACAGTTGTCACCTTGCTAAGTTTCTACTCGGCCTATTCCGGCTTCCGGGTACTAAAAACAAAGGAAAAAGGGTTTGAATGGATTGATTTTGCAGTCATGGTCCTCGTGCTCGCAGTCGCCTTTGGATTCCTGTTTGGTATGTCGAACGCCAATGTTCTGTGGCATTCATCAGTGGTGTATTACATGTTGGGATACGTCATCGCGTTGGTGGGGTTCGACGCCCTCCGTTTCTTTTGGCCGAAGTTGATCTCCAACCCAAAATTTTGGCTCTACGAACACATCTACAAAATCACCGGGGCCTTCGGTGCCCTGATTTCCGCCGGAGCAGGAACGGTCTTTGCCGCTTTCGAACCATACAACCAGATTTTACCGGCCAGCTTTACCACATTGTGGTTGGTTTTCTGTTTGATCTACTTTCCCCGGAAGAATCGAGCCTTGTTTAAGGTTCCCAATGCAGTTTCACAGTGAGTCGGTTTACTTTTGTCCAATAATTTGATTTGATAACAATTTTTTAATCGGTCAGATTTTCTTAGTTGTTTGGAAATGGGGAAATTGGATGCTGTGGATGCTGTGGATGCTGTGGATGCTGTGGATGCTGTGGATGCTGTGGATGCTGTGGATGCTGTGGATGCTGTGGATGCTGTGGA
>JANQRV010000242.1 GCA_028284395.1 Saprospiraceae bacterium | reverse complement strand
CGCCAAAGATTACGCTCCCTCGAGAGATGTCGATATATTCTGGCGAGGTTGGCGGAACTTAGATAGAATAACGGGATCGACGTAGGCTCTGAATAAGATGTTTTGCTCCGCCAGTCCCCTGATCTCATAGGTAATACCCGGTAGGGCCATGAAACTTTCTCCTTTTTGATATTGCTTTTGGCCATTTACAATCACTGAACCGGACAGAAGAATAAAAATTTCGGGCGATGCTGAACGTCCCTGGTGTACCAGCTCCTTCGTCAAGTGAATCCGGCTTAGGGCAAAATCAGGAACCGGAACGGGAAAATTGGTTTCCGTTTTTGAGCTGATTTCGCCCGTGAGGATGGAGGGGGTAATTTCATCAAAGATCAAGCTTTCCAGCAATTCAGGAACATCTACGTGTTTGTAGGTCAAGCCTCCCCGAAATACATTGTCGGAATTGGCCATCAATTCTACATTGACACCTTCGAGATAGGCATGGGGAATGCCGGCTCCCTGAAAAATACCTTGCCCAATGTCCAGTCGGACCAGATTAAGAAGAAAAATGGAGAATATACCGCGGTCCAAACCGGTCTCGTCTTCAATGTCTTGTACAGCCCTTGCTGCCCAGAATTCAGGTTGGTTTTTGGAGAGTTTCTTTTGTTGTGCTTGTTCACGTAGGCTGACGATGTAAGGACTGAGAATGGCGTCGACCTGCCCCTGCGGTGTTTCCATGATCGTCTTGTACAGCGAGCGTATATCATCATTTTGGAAGGCCGACTCGAAAGGTTGAAAAATGGGATGACTGTCAACTAAATGCCGGATCTCGGTCTTTTTTCTAAAGCCGTGTAAAAGCCAGAATTCGGTAAGGGCGATCATGACTTCCGGTTTGTGGTTGTCGTCCCGGTAATTGCGATGAGGGGCCGTTACGGGAATGCCCAATTCATTTTCCTTGCTAAAACCTATTTCCGCCTTCTCCTTTGTCGGATGGGCTTGGATAGAAAGCATTTTGCGGACGTCGAGAACCTTCAGGAGGTAGGGAAACTTGCCATTGAAGAAATGCTGAATTTCCGGACTCAGGAGTTCCGGATTTCGTTCGATCAATAGATCCAGGGAGATGTCTTCCGCTTCGGAATGAACCTGGGCGGGGCCCTTCGGGTGTGCTCCAAACCACAACTCGGCAAAAGGCTCTTGGTCTTCGTTGCTGACCGACAAGAGGTCGGGGATGAAGGAGAAACCACCCCACTTATAGTGTTGAACTTGCCCTGTGATCGATAATATTCCTTCCTGCATGGCGAACCGAATTAAATTGTAGCGTTAAGAATTTTGACCGCAAAAATACAGCAAAATAAGAGGGATTGTTCATATGGAGAGTAAAATAAATATTATTTTTTTTGTTTTGATTCTTTGTTTTGCATCGCTGTGTCCATATGATTTCTAATGGCGAGTCAAAAACAAGCGGACGTAAAGAGAGATCTCAAAAACTTTTTTTCAAAAAAAAATGATAAAAATTAATTGACACTTGCTAGATGGAAATGTGACAACGGAAGAAGTGTGATTTCTGTAAGATTGTACTTTTGTGCCCGTAAATAAATTCCAAATTCGTGAAACCGTATCCGGAAGTCTTCCTGCAAGTTGATTTTTGATCCTGGGCGATGCCCATCGCTGAAAGTCGAAAATCCGGCCTAATAATTGAGAATGAGATTCTTCGTGTCGAACATACAGCAACATGGCAATTGGCTGACCGAAAGCGACTTCTGGGGCCTTGGCAGAAGGAGAAATTAGCAGGATTACGTATTTTGAATTTTTGTGACATGGAAATTATTGTTTTTTGCAGAATGTTTTGTCACTTCGATTTACGTTACATGAAGATTTCATCATAAGTTAGTTTTATTTTTGTAGTGAAAATCATACCTTTACAGCATCAGTTAAGACAATCGATACGATTTTAAAGATATATAAGAATAGAAGTAAGGGGGAACGGTTGTCAGGAATTCTCGGCTCTCGAGTTTGAACCTGACAACTTTTTTTTGTTCTCTTTGCAAGGAACCTACCAGAAATCAAGCCTGCCCAACTTGGATCTTCATGCTTTTAGGTGTTTTTGAATGGAGAGCGAACAAAAAAGCATCCCAAAACGAAAACACTAAACAACTTCATTTTATATTTGCCGGATGGGAAGAATCTTGGCAATTGATTATGGTACTAAGCGCGTCGGCATGGCGGTAAGTGATCCACTTAAGATCGTGGCGACCGGATTGGATACTTTGCCCGAGCCCGAAGTACTGGGTTTTCTAAAGGACTACCTCAACAAGGAGGAAGTGGAAACGATCGTGGTGGGAGATCCTTTGAACCTGGATGGTAGTCCGGGCAAGATCGCACCATTGGTCAATAAATTCGTTGCCCAGCTTAAGAAACAATTCCCTGCCTCATCAGTTATTCTGCGTGATGAGCGTTTTACATCGGAAGATGCGAAGAAGATTATTTTGCAAAGCGGTGCGAAAAAGAAGAAACGCCGAGATAAAGCACTCGTTGATAAGGTGAGTGCTGTCCTGATTTTACAGGACTATTTAGAAGAGATCAGAAACAGTAATCTAATATGATTCTACCTATTTATGCTTATGGTCAGCCGGTTTTGAAAAGAGTGGCAAAGGAAGTCGATAAGGATGATCCGGAACTAAAGTCTTTGATTGCCAATATGTGGGAGACAATGTATCAGGCGAGTGGGGTGGGATTGGCTGCCCCTCAGGTCGGCCGATCTTTGCGCTTGTTCCTGGTAGATACCATCCAGATCATGGAGGATAACGAAAAAGACTTGGGGATCAAGAAAGTGTTTATCAATGCTGAAAAGGTCGAAGAAGAGGGGCCGGAGTGGGCTTATGAAGAGGGCTGTTTAAGTATTCCCGAGGTTAGAGGAGATGTGATGCGCCAGCCCCGACTAAAAATCCGGTATTTTGATGAAGATTTTCAGGAACATACAGAAGTCTTTGCCGGCATCAATGCTCGAGTCATCCAACATGAGTACGATCACATTGACGGTGTGCTCTTCATCGAGCACCTCAAACCGATCAAAAAGCGACTGATCAAGAAAAAATTGGAAAATATCAAGAAGGGTAAAATTGGGAGTGAGTACAAGATGAAGTTTGCAAAAAAATAGCAAAGATCAAAAAAAATCATTTTTCCAGGCAACCAATACTCTTCTCAATGCGTTCTGAGTTCGTTCCATCGAGCAATCTAAATTAGAATAGCAAATCAGTTTTATTAAAATGGAAACTCAGAACAAAGTTATCGATCTAATCAGTTGGAAATTAAAAGTCCCATCTTCCAGGATTTATCCATACACCAGCTTGAGAGATGATCTCTTGCTGGATGCAATAGATCTGATGCTGCTCATCGCAGAAATCGAAAGTTCCTTTAATGTATATCTATCTAAGGAAGAAGTCGAAGCAATTGAGACTGTAGAAGACGCTAGTCTTTTGATCAAAAAGTACGGCGCAGCAGCTTAAAAGTTGCACTTCGACATATCGCGCTATCCCCCAGCAACAACGGCTAACCGGCAGGGCCTACCATTCCTATTTACTATTCGATTTTGTCTATAGTCTGACAAAGTAGTCTTATATTGGGGGATTAATCTCACACAGTCCTAAATTTTTTACCAAGCAGAATGACAATTTCGTCTCTGGAAAAAGTTAGTTTAGATGAAATTGTGAATGTCTTTAATCGGGCATTTGCCGATTATGTTATTCGAGTAAAATTGAATAAAACTGCTTTAGAACAACGTATTTTAACCGAAAACATCAGTCTGCCACATTCTGTTGGCACCTTTGTAAATGGTCGATTGGTTGGCTTTATTCTGCATGCACACGATGAACTCAAGGGAAAGAAGGTTTTGTACAATGCGGGTACCGGTGTCTTGCCGGAGAATCGAGGCCAGAGTATCACGGAGAAAATGTACGATTATTCCATTCCCAAGCTCCGTATGCAGGGGGTAGAGCGGTGCCATTTGGAAGTCATTGACACCAACAACAAGGCCATTCATGTTTATGTTAAGATCGGTTTCCAGATTAGACGCGACTTATCTTGCTTCAAAGGCGTTGTTTATTTCAATCGGTTTCTTCGTAAGGAGGGATTGGAAGTGGTTACTCTGGAAGAGCCGGACTGGTTTCTATTTCCCACCTTTTGGAACAATGAGCCTACGTGGCAGAATTCGATTCCGGTGATCAATCGAGCGGAGGACCTGTATCAGACGATCGGAATTCGCGACGGAAGCCGCATGATTGGCTACGGTATGATCAATCCCAAAACCGGGCGCATCCCTCAGTTTGGTATCCATCCGGAATTCCGCCGACGGGGAATCGGGAAAATGCTGTTCAGTTATCTGTGCCGGATGGGAAACACCAACCTTTCCGTGATCAATGTGGATAAATCTGATCGGCCTACGGCACTTTTTTTGCATAGCCTTGGTATGAACATCTTTGCCGGTCAATACGAAATGGTTCTGAAGGTGTAATTTAGGTTCGGGGGTACGCTTAAATTTCTTCCAGCGTTTTTTCTTCCAGCCATCCAACTTCACCATTGACCAACCTTACCTTATGCCAGTTTTCAATTTTGTCCAACATCTGTACTTTAAGGCCTTCATAGACTTTAAGCACGGATTGACTCGCTTCATCGGGAGCACTGTACAATTCGCTTTCCCGCTGGACCACAATGCCGTGATCCGTGTTCTTTTCATAATCTGCCCGACTAAATGCAAGTGAGAATGGCAATATACTGATCAGAAGAAGAACGATACCTCCAATGAAACCGATTTTCTTCATCTGCCGCGTATGTCCCAAAATGTAAATCACCAAACCTCCGACTCCAAGCCATAGAAAGGTAAGACCAATTGATCCCCAGGTGGTAGCGCTGAACATTTGTCGCCAATTGTTCCACCATCTTTCCAGAAAAAAATCGGACACAGCTTCGGGGCGTTCCCGAACTTTCTGATTCGCAACACGAATGTTGTGTTTGATATCGGCATCATTAGGCGCCAGTAGTAATGCGCGTTCGAAATTGAGCAGGGATTTTCCTAATTGATTCGTTCGGAAATAGGCATTGCCGAGGTTGTAATAGAGGGTGGGGGAGTGGTAACCCCCGGTAAGAATTTGCTCATAAACTTGACTGGCTTTCTGAAAATCGCCCTTTTGATAGGCCTCATTAGCTTCCGTAATGGCCTGCTTATGGTTTTGAGCCTGCATAGTTGGGTAGCAAATGGCTAAAATGGCAATGATACATAGGTAATGCTTCATGGTAGCTTTTATCTTTGGTTTCTGCTTGGTCTTTCAGCGGGTTTTCTTCGAGGGCGAGTCTTCAACATTTCTGCCGCAGGGGATACCTCCGGCCGGCTGCTTTTAACTTTGGGACCAAACAGATCCTCAATGCTTTGCGGTCGACTGATCTTTTCCCAAAAGAAGCCCTTGAGTTTTATTTCCTCGTGTTGGGTTTGGTTCATTGGGAGAAGATTGGCCTTGGGCTCGGAAAAGAACTTAATCTTTTCAATTTGGTTGTCTCCGAAGTAGAGTGTCATTTCACTGCAGATGGTTTTATTTACGCCTACGTATGCCTTTTCTTCGTCCAATGCATAGTAGACTGATTCCGCATTGCCTTCTACGTCCATCTCCCTCAAATTATCGTCCCAAAATTTTGCGGTAATGAATCGTCCCTTAATCTGATTAAAATAGATCTCATCCGGCGAATTTATAATAAGACCATTATTTGTCAAAATGACTTTATCGATTTTCTCATCCTTTAAGATCATACTCAGGGTATCGGCCGAAAACTGAGAAGTATCCGACCACATAACGGGATCGTTAAAAAAACGGAATAAAGAATCGCGTGAGTTGTATACCAATGAGTCGCAAATAGCTTGAAGGTCCGATTTGAAAAGGCGCACATCATTATAGGCGATCAAAGCCCGATTGCTATCCGATTCCAGGGTGTCGAGACGGAGCGATAGCAAAGTGTCGGCGGCAAGGAATAAACTGTCTTCCTCCATGAGGGAAATGAGCATTGGTCGGCCCTTGGGGCCCCCGGTTGCTTTCAGGTAGTCCGTCTCCTGATTGTAATCGGCGGTGTTGCAAATAATGGACATATTGGCGGAAGTATCCTGCCAGTACACATTTCCGGTGGCTAAGCCCATGCCGGTTACATCGCTGTAATCGATCTTGTCGGCTTCCAGGATCTGGGGGGGATCTACGATCAGCGAACGACCTTTGGTCGAATAAGTCTCAGTCTTAGCGTTATAAATGATCTCATCGGAGGTAATGTTTTGGTCCTTGTCTTCGTAGATCGCATTGCCGATCAGTACCGTCAGATCATTGACCTCATCGTAGCGGATGGTATCGGCATACGCCACTTTATCCTCTTCATTGAACTGGGCATTGCCGACGAGAAGGTATTCGCCCTTGCTGCCGTCATAGCGAATAATGTCTCCTTGAGCTTGTTGATTGTTTTTTTCGAATTGGGCATTTTGCCGGAACTCTGCGATGTTGTTTTCGGTGTCGTAAAACCCATCTTCGCAATAGACCTTGATCGTATCGTTTTTGATGAGGGTCGGTCCTAAAAAGTCCACAATTTTGGTCGCGGTATTAAATTGGAGGGTGTCGGCACGAAGAACAAAATTGGTATCGACGACGACGACACTATCTTTGAAATAAGCCACTTCATCGGCAACGTAATAATATCCTCGTTTGCTGGTCAATTGAGCGGACCCGTTGGTCAGGGTCGCTCCTGCAAAATAGGAAGCGATTTTGGTATTCAGGTCGTAGTTGAGTCGGTTCGTAAAGAGGCTTTGCTCACCGTTTAGAAGGACCACTTCACCGTATAGATCGGCAATTCGCAGATCACCATCGTACTGTAATGAATCGGAGAAGGCGGTGATCGAATCTCCTTGCTGGATAATGACATTGCCTTCGGCAAATACCTGATTACGACGCTCAATAACTGCTGTATCACAGTACATGTAGACACTATCCTGGCTCAATTCGACGTGACCGATCAATCTTTGTTGCACTGCCCCGGATTCCGTTGAATATTCGAAAACGTCGGCATGATCGACCTGAACTTCCTCCTGGGTTGTCGTATCCGCTACTTCGGTCTGTCCGACCGCCAACAACGGAAGAAAAAGCAATAATACGATGTAAAATCTCTGTTGCATAAGTACCATTTTGACCTACCTATATCCACAACGAGTACAAAAGTACATCTGTTGGCCGCGTTTGCAGATTATTAACTTAATTATCTTTTTTTCTATGGTTGCTATAGCTACTATTGCTTCTATAGCTACTATTGCTTCTATAGCTACTATTGCTTCTATGGCTACTGTTGCTTCTATGGCTGCTATGGTCACTATAGCAGCTACAGTAGCCATAGTAGCCACAGCATCCACAGCATCCACAGTAGCCACAGCATCCACAGTTCAAAAAGTTTCAAGAACCATGTCTGCAACTTCCTGGCCAACCAGGTTGCCGATAGCGACACCCATGCCGCCGAGTTTGGCGGCTACAAATATGTGTTCTTCGGTAGGTTGAACGATCGGCATTTTTCCTTTGCCCAGCCCCATGATACCGCTCCACCAGCTGTCGATTTCAAACTTTTGATCTGGTAAGATGTGTTGTTTGAGAATTCGGGTGAGGGCGGCGCGGACGAGGGGAGTAGTGCCGAACTCATAAGTTCTTTCCTTATCCAAGGCCAGATTCCGTCCTCCTCCTAAGAGAATGCGGTTGCCAATGTTTCGGAAGTAATAGTAGCCACGATCGTAGTGGAAGGTCCCCTTGACCCGTACGTTGGGGATGGGTTTGGTGAGCAGGATTTGGTTTCGTGCCGGAGCGATGGCTAGCTTGGGCAGCAATATCTTGGCAAATCCGTTGGTGGCAATGATGACTTTTTTGGTTTTGATCTTCCATTTCTGCTTGGTGCGCAATACTACACCATTGGATTCATTGTTCAGTTTCTTGACGCTGATGCCGTTGTAAATATCGATGCCAAGGTCTTTTGCTTGTCGCAACATGGCCTGCATAAGCAAACCGGTATTCAATTGGCCTTCAGCCTGGTTCAGAATTAATTGCTTGATTCCTTTAAAGCCAAATTCCTTAATCTTATGATTGGCGGGCAGATAGGTGGCCTCCATGCCGGTTAAAGGCCGGAGGAGTTGGTTGAAATGAGGAATGGAATCGATGGCCTTCGTGTAAATCTTCTTTTCACTAGGGCGAAAAAGTTCAAAACCGCCGTGATGCTGGAATTGGATATTGTTGTCGCCGTACTTTTCTCTCAATTGTTGAAGTCCCTCCCATCTTTTCGAAACGATCTGCATGATTTCGTTTTCACTAGACTTTTTGATGTCTTCTTGAAGTTCGGAGATGCTTCCAAAGCAGGCAAATCCTGCATTGCGGGTACTGGCGCCGATCGGCAGAGGCCCCCTTTCAATGATTACTGTTTTAAGGAAGGGATTTCGTTCTTTAATATGTATGGCGGCGCTTAAACCGACCATGCCACTACCAATCACTGCTACATCGATGTTTCGGAAAAATGTTCTGCTTTCCCAATAGCTTAATCTGTATTTCCCTTTTGCCACTTAATTCGTTTTGATGATACACCATCTTGCCCAAGACAAGTTTATAAAAGTAATAAATTTTGTACATTGGCGGGCACTTAATCTCGTTGTCATGATTCAAAGAATTCAGTCGATATACCTACTATTAGCCGCCATTGTTTCGGGCGTTACAGCTTTGGTTCCGTTTTCTACGGTCGATAAAGCGGTAGCAGAATCGGCATTGTTCCGGGACCAGGTATACAATGCCTCGGATAATGCTGTTTTATTGGGATTGATTGGCGGAGCAGCCGTATTTGCTCTAGTAGCTATTTTCCTTTTTAAGAATCGTAAAACACAGTTGCTGCTGAGTCTACTCAGTATGTTATTGATTATCGGTTTAGTAGGTTTTGGCGCTTTCCTATGGACACAGGACCAGGCAAGCTTACAGGGCATTTCGCCTAATTTTGGCATTGGCGGGGCGCTACCGGTCGTAGCATTACTTTTTCTCTTACTGGCCCGTCGGTCAATTAACAAAGACGAAAAGCTGGTCCGCTCTTCGGATCGTTTGCGATAGGGGAGGGATAAAAAAAGCCCCGTGGAATCATCCACAGGGTCTTTTATTTTGTCATCCTGCTGTTTATTGTTTAGGATGCTTATTCTGCTCTTTTCTTAGCGGAATAATTTACTCTTAACTGTCCGGACTTGCGCAACTGAGTTTTGATATCCTGCACAATACCCATGGTTACTTCTCCGTCGATCTTCAGAGAAGAAGTGATACGTCCTCTTTTGTTTTCGGGTACTTTCACTTTGTGTTTCTCCAAGAACAGAGGAATATCATGGACGTCGGCAAACTTATCACCAAGTTGCATCCGAGGCTTTGTACCATAAAGGTCGCGATACTTCTTCACAGGCTTACCGATGTAGAGGTAGTTTACCAAAGACTTTTCCTCCAGCTTTGTTAACTCGGTGGCATTAGGAGTGGAAACACTTACTTTCAACTCTGAGTCTCTGAGTACCGTCACCACCATAAAGAAGAACAGCAACATAAAGATGATATCGGGAAGGGATGCCGTTGAAACCTCCGGATCAGCTTTTTGCTTTTTTTTGAATCTTGCCATAATTATTCGATTTATAGCTTTCTCCCGTTGGTGTTAGGAGAAATAATGAAGAAATAAATCTGGCAGTTTCCGACGACGACGTATCTGCCATTTTATCCTTCAAACTAGTTTTCTTCGCCGAAAGAAGTCGGTTCAGCTTCGGAGAGTACCATTGGAATCTCCTCCTTGATCGCCTTACGATACGCCAGAGGCATATCATCGCTGTAAGGCTTACCGTACATTTTCTGGCTTAATTCATCCCAAAGTTCATTATAAGCACCTTTCAGCTCATTGTATACTTCGAGATAAGTTTCATAATTAGTTCCGCGGTCGTTCTTCAAAGAGATGATAGCCTTGGTTGGTTTCTCAGCTAGGTCCGGGCGATTGGCCGGATTGCTGATAAACTCCTTTGCTCTTTCACGGAGGTCATCTGTTCTTGTGGGCTCACCACGTACCAATAACTGGTTTTGTGCATTTACCAGTACCGAAAATACGTTGCGTTCCTTCAGTTTGGTAATGTCCGGATCTTCTTCCGACCATGGCGGAAGCTTAACCAGGATACCTTTATCTTCAACAATTGTAGTGGTTACGAGGAAGAAAATAAGCAGTAAGAAAGCGATATCCGCCATCGAACCAGCATTAATTTCATTCTTCATACGGTCTCTAGAACTCTTCTTTGCCATAGCCGTATAGTTTATTATTTGAAGAAATTGCGAATTTCGGAAATTACGAATGCTCCAACAGCCAGTGCCAACAGTACACCCACTGTAGAAATGCCACCGCCAATAAATTTAAGGTTGCCCGCAGAGATGTCTCCGTTTCCAGAATCCCTGAATTTTTGGATCGCTGCTTCGATGAAAGCATCTGCGGTACCGCTGGCTGAGGAATAGGCCACCAGGAAAATTCCCGCTAGGGCAGCAAATCCGATGATCCCCTTCAAGGAACCCTTCAAATTGCTAATTACCTGCCATAAGCCGAATGCAACCATCGCAATTGCTGCGATCACAACCAATGCAATAGCACCGGAAAGACCAAAATTGAAGATGTTACTCTTGTATTGATCCTCCTTAGCCAATCCGTCGAATGTACCCATTCCACCGATAACACTAAGAAGAAAGATGACGACAATGGCTACCCCTAAAAGGAAAGCAATGGTCTGACCATTCTTAGTTAAAAACTTATACATAGTGGTTGGTTTCTCTTATTTATTAAAAACATTGTTTTCAGCCATGATGTCGACCAAAGCTACGGAAGCATCTTCCATACGGTTAACGATACCGTCGATTTTACTAACGATGTAGTTGTAGAAGATCTGTAGGATAATCGCAACAATAAGACCGAATACAGTAGTCAACAGGGCTACTTTAATACCACCCGCAACCACCGAAGGAGAAAGGTCACCAACAGCTTCGATACGGTCGAATGCCTGAATCATTCCGATTACCGTACCCATGAAACCAAGCATCGGTGCAATAGCGATGAAAAGAGAAATCCAAACCAGGCCGCGCTCTAGCAGACCCATCTGAACACTACCGTAAGAAACGATCGCTTTCTCTACTGCTTCCGGACCGTCACTTGCATTTTTGAGCCCTTCGAAAAGTACACTGGCGGTTGGGCCAGGGGTTGATTTAGCTACTTCCATAGCTCCTTCAACATCTCCCGATTTGAGGTTCTCGTCGATGCGCATTAACAGCTTATCGGTGTTAGTAGTTGCGATGTTCAAAGTAATGATACGCTCGATACAGAAGGCAAGACCTAGGATAAGACAAATCAGTACGAAACTCATAAATCTCCAATCACCGTCAATATAGTATTTTTTCAATACTTGATAACCACTTTGCTCGGCGCCGGAGCTAGCAGCTACTTCTTCGGTTTGTTCAGAGTTTCCACTTTGAGCATATACAGTCGTAGTTCCCGAAAATACTGCCAACCCTAGAACAAGCAGTAAGGCTAATAATTTTCGCATAGTCAAAAATTTTACTATAAGAATTTAATGTTTGGTTAATGAAATATAGCTGATCTAAATAAGCTCATACCTGAGCCAGCTTTAGAGGAGCATATCTCCTATTCCCTCCTCAATCCACTTTTGAATAAGAAGAAAGCTGGTTCTTTCGTTTGTACCCCAAATTGGGATTCGGAAAAATGTTTAGAATAATAAAGAATGGAAGGCAAACCCAGGGTAAATTCCGACTAGCGGGGTAGAACTGACGTTTTTCCTTCTCTTCGTGCGGAGAGAGAGGGATTCGAACCCTCGATACCGTCTCCGGTATACACGCTTTCCAGGCGTGCCTCTTCAGCCACTCGAGCACCTCTCCTCTTTCTAATATTGATTCAAGTTTGTTTGCAGGCCATCTAACCGAGTATACTTTTACATCTCGACCGTTTTTCCGGCGTGCTTCATGGGCCTAAACAAATATAAATATTAAGAACTTCTTAACAATGCCTTAATCACAAAAATTGTAAAAAGATACAATAAATCAAAATTTTTATTTTGATCCCATTGATATTCGGGAATTTTCCCTCCAAAAATGGCTATCCAGGCTGCAAATTCAAGGCTTTCCTAAATATCTTGCGGGCGTTGGTCGTCGTCGTTTCAGCGACCTTTTCCAAACTCTCTCCCTTGATTTGTGCGACCTTTTCCGCGATGATCCGAATGTGTGCACTCTCATTCCTTTTGCCCCGAAATGGCGTTGGAGACAAGTAGGGGGAATCTGTCTCCAGAACGATGTGCTGGAGGTCAATTTCCATCAGGGTTTTGTCTAATCCCGATTTCTTGAAAGTGGCTACTCCCCCGATGCCCAGCAAAAAACCGAGATCAATGATCTTTTGAGCCTGTTCCGGACTACCCCCAAAGCAGTGAAAGATCCCCTTCAAAGCCGGGTTATTGAAATCCTGCAGGAGTTGAATCAGGACATCGGTTGTTTCCCGTGAATGAATGACAATCGGCAATTCCTTCTCCACGGCCCAGGTAGCTTGTTGTAGGAAAGCTTCTTCCTGCTGATGGGCAAAAGTCTTGTCCCAATAGAGATCCATCCCGATCTCACCAATGGCGCAAAAGGGACGTCGGTCGAGCCAGTCCCTGACGAGAGCCAGTTCCTCTTTGTAGTTTTCCTTGACGGAGCACGGATGCAATCCCATCATTGCAAAACAGCGATCGGGATACTTTTCTTCCAACGCCAACATGGCCGGTATGGAACCGCTGTCGATGTTGGGTAAAAAAAAGTAAGATACTCCATTTGCGATCGCCCGTTCCACTACTTCATCCCGGTCATCATCAAAGGCATCAATGTACAAATGTGTATGTGTATCCGTAAAGTGCATGTATGGTTATCGAATATACTGATTAGGTTTCTAGGCTTTTTGGTGTATTCTTTCCTTCCCAATAACGTAACTTTAAATGAAAAAAAAGAGTTTATTTGTTAGAAACTTGAAAAATGGCAAAAAATAAATATTACGTGGTGTGGCAGGGAGTAGAGCCCGGAATCTACGATTCCTGGACCGACTGTCAACAGCAAATCAAAGGCTATCCCGGAGCCAGGTATAAGGGCTTTAAATCGAAAGGGGAAGCCGAGGAAGCCTTTACTCAGAGTTATGACGAATTCATCAGCGATGTGAAGAAAGGGCCCGGTGCAAAACCGGTATCGCTCGAACAATATTCGGACGATATCGTATGGGATAGTATCGCTGTGGATGCGGCTTGTAGCGGCAATCCGGGCGTGATGGAATATCAGGGAGTTGATACCAAAACGGGCATGCGTCTGTTTCACAAAAAATTTGATAAAGGAACCAATAACATCGGTGAGTTTTTGGCGCTGGTCCACGGACTCGCTCAACTGAAGAAAGAAGAACGCACGATTCCAATTTACACGGATTCGAAAATTGCCATGAATTGGGTTAAACGAAAGCACTGTGGTTCCAAACTTAAGCGATCACCCAGCACCAAATTGCTTTTCGAATTGGTTCATCGTGCCGAACAGTGGCTCAAAAGTAACACCTATGAAAACAAGATTTTGAAATGGGAAACCAAATTGTGGGGTGAGATCCCCGCAGATTTTGGAAGAAAATGATTTTATTCTTATATTTGCTTTTGTGATATAAGCCATCTTCTCCACTCCATTGGGACGGATCTTTCCTTCCCGAACATTCCTATGAGTAGCCTGTCTAAAACATCCAATACGACCGCCTGAATCGAATCTCTCATTTAAAAGACGACCTGATATGTTTAGAAAGGATGCTTTATGCTGCCTCTTTGGTATAGCGTTGTTGGCTCTAAATAGTTGTACCCTCGATACCGAAAGGATCATCACCGAAATATCTGATGCCGAATCGGAATACATCGATCCCAGCGAATCTCTGACGCTGGCGGAGGAGTATTTTCTGGATATAAGTCTGGGTTCCGAGTTTGGAAATGCTCAGCCCCTGCTCAGGAAATGGACAAAAGACATGAAAATCTACGTTGTAAACAAGCAATACGAGCACTTGAATGAAGAACTGGATTTAATCCTGGAACAGATCAATGGCCTTTCGGAGTCTATTACCATCTACACGGTCGACAATGCGCAGGAAGCCAATTTTATCATATACTTCGGCGATAAGGATACCTATGTGCAGCAATACGAGCCAAGTGCCGCCAACTACGTAAGCAGCAATTTTGGCTTGGTATGGATTTACTGGACCGGTGCCAATCGAATTGTCAAAGGTAGCATGTACGTCGACGTCTTTCGCGTTCGGGAGGAGAATTGCCAAAAACATCTCCTTAGAGAAGAATTGACCCAGGCCCTTGGGCTATTGAACGATTCCTATCAATACGATAAAAGCATTTTTTACCAAAACTGGACTTGCACGCCAAGTTACATGGAGATTGATCAGGAAGTCATCAAATACGTATTGCACCCATTGATTGAACCGGGTATGGACCGGGAAGAGGCAACCGAAATGCTGTTGACCATCCCCTGAGGGAAGGAACCGGCTCGCATCTGATCAAAGAGAGTAGTTGGGGCTCAACTCTTCCGATTTCCGATTGTAAAATTCGTTGATGATCTGAATCACTTCGGTAGCGTCGTCGACAATTGGCAGTAGATCCAGGTCCTGTGCACTGATGTTGTGTGCTTCGTTTAACATGACATCGCTGACCCAGGTCTTTAGACCGGACCAAAAATCGCTCCCAACCAGAATGACCGGAACTTTAGAAATCTTTCCGGTTTGGATCAAAGTGACAACTTCGAATAGTTCGTCCATCGTTCCAAAGCCACCGGGCAGTATCACAAAGGCTTGGGCGTATTTGACGAACATTACTTTCCGCACGAAAAAATATCGGAAATTTAGATTTTTATCGTAGTCGACGTATTGATTGGTGCCTTGTTCGAACGGCAGGTTGATATTGAGTCCAACGGATTTGCCCCCGTATAGAGAAGCTCCTTTATTGCCCGCTTCCATGATACCCGGGCCACCACCGGTGATCACGCCATAGCCCTCCTCCGTCAGTAATCTGGCGATATCTACGGCCATCTTGTAATAGGGGTGATCCGGTTTGGTTCTGGCCGATCCAAAAATGGATACGCAGGGCCCGACCTCGTTCAACGTCTCCAGTCCGTCGACAAATTCAGACATGACTTTGAACATGGTCCAGGAGTTTTCACCCTTCATCTGCTTGCCCCACTGTTTCATGGGGGGCATCTTTTTAGTAGTTTTAGTAGTCAGTTTCAGATCTTCTTTCATTATATCATTAACGTTTTGTGGGTGGCATTTAGTCCTTCAATGATTTTTCAAGGTACGCCTTTAGCTCTTCAATATCCGAAAACTTTGATAAAACTTCCTTTAGACCGTTGCTCGAAGCTACCGGTTTTGCACTTGCCGGAACGACGTAACTCAGCACATCTGCCTCTGTTATTTCTTCCCGGCTCAAAATGATGAGACGTTCCACTACATTGCGCAATTCCCGAATATTGCCACTCCAATTGATTTCCTGTAGAGCAGTCATTGCCTTTTCGGATATCTTCTTTGGGGCCGTGCCATAGTCATTACAGATTTGCTGAATGAAATGTTCGACCAACTGTGGAATATCTTCTTTTCTGTCGTTTAAAGACGGAACTTGTATGATGATGACGGCCAGTCTGTGGTATAGGTCTTCGCGGAAGCGGTTGGCATCAATTTCTTTTCTGAGGTCTTTATTGGTGGCGGCAATGACTCGTACATCTACCTTTATTTCCTTATCACCGCCGACCCGTGTGATCCTGCTTTCCTGTAAGGCCCGAAGCACCTTTGCCTGGGCGGAAAGACTCATGTCTCCGATTTCGTCCAGGAATAAAGTACCTCCGTTGGCTTGTTCAAACTTGCCAATACGTTGTTTAATGGCAGAGGTGAACGCTCCTTTTTCGTGTCCGAAAAGTTCACTTTCGATGAGCTCAGCCGGAATGGCCGCACAATTGACCTCGATGATGGGCTTTTCTCTTCGCGGACTTTTTTCGTGAATCCACCTGGCGACGAGTTCCTTTCCCGTTCCATTGGAGCCGGTCACGAGCACCCGGGCTTCCGTTGGGGCTACCCGGTCGATGGTCTCTTTGATCCGATTGATGTTGTCGGATTCGCCAATGATTTCCTGCACTTTTGATTTGGATACCTTGCGTTTAAGGACTTTCGTTTCCGTGATCAGGGAAGATTTGTCCATGGCATTTCGCAAAGTGATCAGCAGGCGGTTGAGGTCCGGCGGTTTGGATATGAAGTCGAAAGCGCCCTTTTTGACCGCCTCTACCGCCGTATCGATGTTGGCGTGACCGGAGATCATAACAACGGGGGTGTCGGGTTTGAGAATCTGGATCCGTTCCAGTGCCTCCATGCCATCCATTTTAGGCATCTTGATGTCCAATATTAGTACATCGTAGTCGTTTTTTTGGAGTTTGACGATGCATTCCATACCATCTTTGGCTTCGTCTACCTGGTATTTTTCGAATTCGAGAATTTCTCGCAGGGTTTGGCGGATACTCTTTTCATCGTCGACGATCAAAACTTTTGCCATGAACTCGTAAATATTAATGGCCTTAGAAGCAGGAGAGGGGTTTAGCTACTGGCCCGGTTAAAAAATAGCATTTGATAGTGGTTACAGATTGATCTGAATTACAAAAATAAGGAAAAAATTAATATGTAATCGACACATATAATTTAATTTTTTGTGGCTAATTCGCGAATGGCCAACCAGGCCATGAGGCCCGAACCGATTTCCAGACATTTTTCGTCAACGTCAAACGTACTGGTATGTACGGGCGAAGTGATGCCTTCAGCTTGATTCCCCGTTCCCAGCCGATAAAAGCAGGCCGGCATCTTCTGGGAGTAGTAAGAAAAGTCTTCTGCGGTCATGCGGATCGGCAATTCTATGACATTTTCCGGACCGAGGTATTCCTCCGCAAATTGACGGGTTTTCCTGGCCAAATGCTCGTCGTTGTACAAGTTGGGATATCCAACCAAGACCTCCAGGTCACAAGACCCTCCCATGGCCGTGGCCATATTTTCGGCGATTTGTTTCATGGCCCGGTGGGCTTCGAAGCGCCAGTTTTCGTCCATCGTGCGGAAAGTCCCCAGTAATTTGACTTCGTTTGGGATAATATTATTGGCTCCTCCGTGGGAGTTGATCTTGCCAAAGGTCAGCACCGTCGGAGTGGAAGGGTTCGCCCGCCTACTGACAATTTGTTGCAAAGCGGTAATGATATGAGCGGTGATGACAATGGGGTCGATACAATCCTGGGGGAGAGCACCGTGGCCGCCGCGGCCTCGGACAGTCATGAAAAGTTCGTCTGCGGAGGCCATAAATTGGCCACCTTTGATACCGATGGTACCCACTTCCAACGGCGGATGGACATGCTGGCCGAGAATGCTGACCGGAGCCGGATTTTCCAATGCTCCCTCCTTTATCATGATGGAAGCACCGCCCGGCAACTTTTCTTCGGCGGGTTGGAACAGCAACTTGATGGTCCCACTGAATCGTGGCCGAAGTTCATTCAGGATCCGGGCCGCTCCCAGTAAGGAGGCGGTATGTACATCGTGTCCACAGGCATGCATGATCCCCTCGTTCTTAGACTTGTATGGAACCTCATTGGTTTCTGCGATAGGTAAGGCATCAAAATCAGCTCGTAAAGCAATGACTTTGGAACTGGGATCCTGTCCTTCGATAAGTGCTACGAGGCCATTGTCGGCAATGCCGTGTTGGTGCGGTATGCCCAATTGCTCGAGTTGACTTTTGATGTAGCGCCCCGTCTCTACCTCCTGAAAGGAAAGTTCGGGGTACTGGTGAAGGTGCCGTCGAATGGTGACTGTATCGGCTTGATAAGTGGCAGCCAGTGATTTGATCTCATCTACCTGAATCATAGAAAGGGTTTAATATGATGCGAATTTAGACTTATGGACAAGAAATTCCAAGGCCTGGCAGAATTACAAATTCCCGGTCACTCAGATGGCCCGGTCCGATTCAGGTATCTACAGGTTTCGTGAACCCAATTTGTCATTGCCTTGTTTTTTATATAATTTCCAAAAATTATTCACGCTAGAAGATACCATTATGCCCGACTTAAACTTAAGACGATGGATATACATCGGTGTGGTATTAATGCTGTTGACACCTCTTTTGAGGGCGCAGATGACGGATCTGAGATTTAAGAAGGGAGCTGCCAAGTTTGAAATCCCTTTTTCGTACGAAAATAACTTCATCATTGTTGAAGTCCTTTTCAACGGCGTATTCCCACTCAAATTCATTTTTGATACGGGAGCAGAACATACGATTCTTACGAAACGAGAGATCACAGATATCATGCAGGTGGATTATACCCGCCGTTTTACCCTTTTTGGGGCCGATCTAACGACGGAGCTGTACGCTTTTTTGGCAACTGGTGTTACGATGCAAGTTAATGAGCTGACCGCCATCAATCGTACAATATTGGTGTTGGATGCGGACTACTTCAAGTTTGAAGAAATTACCGGCATAAGTATTCACGGCATACTCGGTGCAGATTTTTTTCGTCGATTTGTGGTCAGAATCGATTACTTGCGGAAAAAAATCGTTTTGTACGATCCGCTGAAATACAATGGTCCCAGCCGGAAATATTCTGAGATCCCCGTTGAAATTACCCGGAATAAGCCCTATGTGAAATCCGATGCTTACCTAAACGTAGACACCACCGCCGTCGTTAAACTGCTGGTAGATACGGGAGCCAGCCTTGCCGTCATGTTGTACACCAGTTCGCATCCCAATCTCGAAGTTCCGGAAAAGGTTATTAAGACCCGACTGGGCATGGGGCTTGGAGGTTATATCGAAGGTTTTTTGGGACGATTGGAACGATTTAAACTGGGAGAATTCGATTTCGGAGGCGTGGTGACCAATTTTCAGGATGTCTTACCCAGCATGGACAGTTTGCACCTCAATGATCGGAACGGCATATTGGGCAACCAGATCCTGGAACGCTTTGATCTCATCATTGATTACATCCGGGGAAAGATCTATGTAGCCCCCAATCGACTCTATAAACAGAAGTTCAGATTTGACCGGAGCGGTATGTCGGTGATTGCCGGTGGTGACAATTTGTCTATATATAAGATACTGCGCGTTGTCGAAGGCAGCCCCGCTGATCTGGCTGGTATCAAACGCGGAGATCAACTTCTGAGCTTGAACCGGATTCCCGTGCTCTTCATGGACCTCACCCAAATTAGCCGCAAATTGAAAAAGAGAGCAGGAAAACGGGTTCGACTCAAGCTGGCAAGAGACGGCAATAAGTTCAAGACGCGATTTCGATTACGGGATTTGATCTAGATGGGCCTCGGTCTTCTTTTTTTTACACTCTTTTCTGCCGACACCGAGTCTTTGCGGGATTTGGTGTCAAGATTTTGAATTTCAGTAATTTATAATCTGTATTCAACCAATTTCCTAAACTTTCCTACCACAGATTGGAACGACTTTATTTATATGGTAGAAAAATAAATATGTTGTTCGCTTTTTTACCTACCCGTTCCCACCGAAAGGCCTGCATATTTGTAGTGTATTCAGCAATAAATGAACAAAAAGCCCCGCAACCAATAAAACCAAGTGACAAAGTTCCCGCTGATTGATGGGCAGAACCGAAGGAGGCGGGACTTTTTAAAAGACAATTAGGTACTCAATATAATAGTGTGCAAAATCAAATTTTAACGGAGCACAGAAGTAATGTCCCATTTGCGGTTAAAAGAAATCGCGAAAACTTCCGAGCTCCCAATCAATTCGAAGTTGGTAAGTGTGTTTTTGCT
>JANQRV010000231.1 GCA_028284395.1 Saprospiraceae bacterium | reverse complement strand
TGACACACTACCCGGTCAAAGACGGTGAAAAAGACGTATTACTTTTTTCTATTTATAAAGACAAGCAAGGCACCTTATGGTTGGGCTCCCACAATGCCGGAGTACTCCGTTTTGATGGAACAACTTTCGAGCGGTTTACGCCCTAAGACCTCACCAGTTTGTCGTGATCCCAACCGGAGGTTTTCACCGCAGCCTCATAGGTAGATTGCAAGAAATCATGCAACATCTTTTCCGGGTTCTCCGAGCGTTGCACGTCCTCGTATTTCAAGAAAAACTCTCCCATCTCCGGACTGTAAAAAGCTTGTTCCGGCAAGACTTTCTGCTCTCCGAAAGCGGGATCACTTGGATAGGCGTAAGCATAAAATACCGGTGTTGGAAAATCCTTCGATCCCGGCCAAAAACCGGCACTGCTCACTTCCTGGGAATAAGCTTCCTGCATGACTTCCAACGGCATATTGGGCATGCCTCCCTGGTGTAAGGGGGCGGGCTTTCCCGAAAAGCGCGTGACCGCCAGGTCAAATGCTCCCCAGAAGAGATGTACCGGACTGGCTTTGCCAATAAACTCACTTCTAAATCCGGAGAATACCTCATTGGCCTTTATCATGGCTCGCCACAGCGCATTTGCAGCTTCCGGATCATAAGTATTGTTGATCGTATTTTCAGCAAAAGGGATCGCCGGTTCCATTTCATTGGGCCGGGCATGAATACTGATATCAAACCCAATGGAGGACAACTTTTCAAAAATTTCCCGATAGAAATCCGCTACCGTTCTCGAACGCAACTCCATCGTAACCGTTTCCGCCGCTGAAGATTGAAGAATCAACTGATGTTTTCTGAAATCAAAATCAATTTGGAAAATCCGTCCCCCGTAGGGGATGCCATGAGTAGAATACCCGCACGGCGAAATGTAAAGCGCCGTGTGCCACGAATGGTTCTGCCAGGGCATAGTCCGCAGTCGTATCTTTCCGACAATCTGAATCCATTGGTGCAAGGTCTCAATGGTCTCTTGCATCTTAGCAAAATCTAAAACTGGCCACGCTGTATGGATGTCCGAACCTGTTTTCATACATCTTTTCTTTTTCGAAAGGGTTTTACGATAGATAGATCTGGCAAATCTACAGATTTGCCAGATCTTAAGAACTACTTTTTAGCACAAAAAACGATGATGAAACAACCCCGGCTAAAAGCCGTTCCAATCTCTTATCTTTAATGCCGGTACCCACACACCAGGCCCTTTTCACCAAACCTCCACGCAAAACTCACAAGGATGCATAGAAGAAAACAACCCAGAATTAGCTCTATCGGATTTTATCTTGCCGTCATTTTCTTTATTGCCGGATGTACCGGAACAGACCCCGAAGCCAACATCGACCAATGGAAAGCCGAAATCCTCAGTGTGGAAAAAGCCTTCAACGACATGGCACAAAGGGAAGGACTAACCAAAGCCTTTGAATACTATGCCGCCGAAGACGGTGTCATCCGAAGAAGCAAAAAAGTCATTAAAGGCAAGGATGCCATTCGAAAATGGTACGAGAATGATGTCCGCCCCAACGAGACTCTGACCTGGACCCCGACCTTTGTCGACGTTAGTCAATCCGGCGACCTGGCATATACCTACGGTAACTTCACGTTTACCTATCCCGATTCGCTGGGAAACCTCAAGGCAAATAAAGGCATCTTCCATACAGTCTGGAAGAGACAGGCCGATGGGAACTGGAGGTTTGTATGGGATTGACAAGAACCGTAATCTATGGCATCTGGCCTACCGCTTCTCCAAAAAGATGTTATCCAGAACATCTCCCTGATCAAACCGACCGGCCGGCCGATCATTCAGATGGTTGTAAGCCGCAGCCACAAAGACCGTCTTAGCAGCAGCAATCACTGTGTGCAATAACAAAGCAGCAAGGACCATGGTCACAATGCCAACCACCGGCTGAATGGTCAACAGGAAAATCCCTCCTGCAATAATGATCAGATAACCTAGGATGAAAAATGCACCGAAACTGAAATTGGCGCCGACGGCCTCTCCCCACTTCTCTCGCATCATTGCACCGGAGCGCTTCACGGCTTCAATCGGAGTGACATCTTCGTAGGCAATAATCGGTACGGCAAAAAAGGTCGCGATCGACCAGGCAATACCAACCAGGCTGACAACAAGCTGGCCCACCTTACCCAGTTTATCTTCCAGGATTTGCAGAACTACGCCGACGGTAGCTGCCAACAAAGCCCAGGAGAGAATGGCATTGAGTCGGGAAGTACTGTAGTGAAGACCATCCGTAACCGTCGGTTTCTTTCCGTCAAAGATCAGTCGCGCGCAATGGATCAAACCCATATTGAAAAAGACAATGACAAAATAATTGACCAGGTAGTAGACAAACACTACGGTATAGATCACCCATTCATTACCTCCCGCCACGTTATCCAGAATGTTGTCTACCTCTAGTCCCATCGCAGCAAAAGCACCCCCTGCGAAGGAAAGCGTCACAAAAATCAGGGCGACGGTAGACATCACCGGAAAGAGCAGTAAACTTTTGTTTTCCTTAATGATTTGAAGGCTGGTCATACCAAATTTCCAGCCGTTACTCAAGCGATCAAAAATGCGCATGTACAGAGCGTTTTACAGGGTTAAAAATTGATCCAAAGGTAAAGTAGTAGGTTATTTCGGTCAAATTTATTCGACCAAGAACGAGATCGAGCCACAACCTCACTTAAACATCAACACCTCCACCCCACTCCAATCCTCCGGCACCCCCTTCATCAAGTACCCTTTGGCCTTCTCCAGAAACAGCCGAGCCGTTAGATCCTCAGGGCTTACCACCAAAACTTCTTCAAAGGCTGCGACGGACGCCGCAAACTCTTTGGTCAGGTAATGATCCATTCCCTCGGCAAAGCGCGATTGACTGTTGGCTTTTTGCTCGAAGGCTTCGGGTAAATCTCCGTCAAAGCATTCGTATATGTCGGTGGGTTCTTTTTTGCCTTTTAGCTGGACCCGGCCCAGGAAGCGCGTGTGGAAGGCAGCAAACTGCTCTGACGGCTTGAAGCCCTCGGAGTGATGGACACGGGCCAAGCTCTCGGCACTCAACAAAATATTGGTCTTAAAATACTTGGTCAAACTCTCAATCCGGGAGGCGGTATTGACGGTATCAGAAATCGTAGCCGCATCCATGCGTTGCTCATCACCAATGATACCCATAATGAGCGGGCCGGTATGCAAACCGATGCCCAGTCGAATGGGTTGCAGGCGTTCCGACATACGTTCTTGATTATAGACGGTCAGTGTCTGTTGCATTTGAATGGCAGCGATCAGGCCATCCTTAGCGGAATTCTTAAACAGGGCCATGATGGCGTCTCCCAGGTATTGGTTGACGAAACCCCGATTCTCTTGAATGACCGGTCCCATTCTTCGGTTGAAAGCATTGACAAATTGGAAGGTCTCTTGCGGTGTCATGTTTTCGGAAAGCGTGGTGTAATCTCTGATATCCGAAAACATGACGGTGGTTTCCTCCTCTACCGCATCGCCCAACTTCACCTCCATGATGTCCTTTTTACCCAGAGATTGGAGGAAGGCGTTGGGGACAAATTTAGCAGTAACGGTATTGACTTTTTGTTGGTGCAATAGCTTTTCCTGCTCAACGGCCAGTTTGCGTTTTTGTCTTTGAAGCTCGAGGTGTCTGACAAAGAACAGTAAGGCCAACAGAGCCAAGCCATAACCAACATAAGCCCACCACGTCATCCACCACGGCGGGAGGACAACAATGACGAGCGACCTTTCTCCTTCATTACCGTAAAGGTTGACCGCCTTCAACCGAAATTCGTACTTCCCCGGCGACACGTTGACGTATTGCACCTTTTTTTCCGCGCCGCTCTTTCTCCAGTCTTTGTCGTAGTTGACCAGTCGATACACCAGGTTTTTTTCCGCCACCGGCGTTATAAAATCAATACTGCTGAATTCAAGTGTAAAAGTATTCTGACGATAGCTCAACTCAATGCGCTCGGTTTGAAGCAGTGGTCGGGGCAAGGCTTCGTCTTTGCCCGCTGTCAAGCGTTGGTTACCAACGGATACTTGAAGCAGATAGGGTCTTGGAACCACGGTGGAATCTTTTTGGAAATCCGCCGCTTCAAATTGGTAATAACCCTCTTCATCTCCCAGAAAAAGCTCACCTTCATGCGAGGAGAACAGCACATGTGTATCGTGTTCGGCGTTGGCTTTCCAACTTTGACCGTACAAGATCGCACTTTTCGATTCCGGGTTCAGTCGAATCAATCCGATATCACTGTCCAGCCAAATTTGCCGGGCCTGATCTTCCGCTATGTTTTTAATCCAAAGCTCGCTGGTGATCAAACCGGTGGCATCGGTAAAGCTTTCAAAAACATTGGTCTGGGGATCGTAAATGTAGAGTCCGGCCCGGTAAGTACTTACCCAGATGCGGTGGTGGTGGTCTTCAAATATGCTGAAAACCGCCGAGGCCATGCCTTCCAACTTTCGGTGAAACTGACCGGTTTCGGCGTCATAAAAATTCACCCCCTTGTCGGTTCCGATCCACATATCTCCCCGGAAATCCTTGACCAATCTGGTAATGATATTAGAACTGATACTGCCCGAATCGGAAGGATTGTGTCGGTAATGCATAAAAGTGCTGTCCGGCACATGCAACAAGTCGAGACCAGAGTTGGTACCGATCCACACCTGATCTGTGGTATCCGAAAGAACCAGAGAAGTGACAAAATTGGAAGTTAGGCTATTCTCGTCATTGCGTTTCCACTTGAATGATCTAAAATTCCGGTTGGCCTTATCAAAAAAATAAAGGCCCTGCCCCGTTGCCATCCAAACATTGCCTCGTCCATCAAGAGTCAGGTTATTGAGAATTACCGAAGGAGTATGCTTGTGCACAAAGGTCTGGAAATCATGCTCTGCAGAGTTTGCATCCTCCCGCCAAAGTCCTCGTCTTGTACCGATCCATAAGTGGCCTTCCGCATCTTGAGCAAAGGTCGTTACTCGCCGACCAACCGGTTTGTAATCCAGTTTAGCGGCTATTGTTGAGATCTGGTACAATACCTGATTGTCCTTCGGCTCCCAACCCGAAATCCAGAGTAGATTATCCCTGGTTTTGAGGAAGCTAAAGAAATCGTTTTTCCCTAGATCGCGATTTCCCACTCCGTCCATTCCGAAGAATGCTACCCGCTCATCAAAGGGGTCAAACCGATGAATACCTCCGGCAAAAGTCCCGATCCAGATTCCGCCTTGAAGATCTTCATTGATAAAGGTGATGTGATCGTCCGCATAAATCGTCTCACTGGTATTTACCGGCGGACGGCTCAATTTCCAGGGCTCCTTCGGGTCGTTGCGACAACGCTGAAAAGTCTCCCCTTCGCGATCCATAATGTGCAAACCATCTCCGGCAGTACCCACCCAAAAGGTCCCGTGGCTGTCCTCGAAGATGGCACGCACCCGGTTGTCCCATAACGTTTGTTCATCATTGGGATCATGGTGATACCGAGTGATCTTGCCCTCATCTTTTTCGTACTTGAACAAGCCTCCTCTCGGTGTTTTTCGCCCCCCCTTAAAGAATGGATGCCCCGCTCCGATCCATATGGTACCGTCTTGGCCTTCGTAGAGCACTCTAATCATCGCACTGTCTAAGGATCCACCGTCTTCCGTTTCATCCCGAATGTGCACAAAATGCCCGGTCTGTGCATCTAACGTGTCCAGTCCCGAAATCGTTCCGACCCATAAGGTGCCGTCTCGATCCTCCAAAACGGCGTCCACCCAATTGTTTCGAAGGCTGCGTGGATCATCGGGATCGTGATGAAAATGCACAAAAGTCTCCGTTTCCGGATCCAACCGGTCCAACCCCTGTCCAAAACATCCGATCCACAGGTATTTTTCGCCGGCATAGATGCTCTCCAGCCGGTCCGTAAAGAGCGAATTTTCATTAAACGGACTGGATTTGTAATACTTGATGGTGGTGCCGTCATATCGCTTCAAGCCATCGAATTGGTCCGCCAACCAAATGAAACCGTTTTTGTCCTGGGCCATCGCCACGATGTTGGTGTAAAAGCGATCTGCTTTGATGGGGATCGGAGTGATCGATATTTCCTGGCAGTTGAGGAGCCAGGGAAAGATAAAGGCGATGGTTGTTGCGGATGCTTTGGTCATTGTGGTTACTTTGGTTGCCGTGATGCTGCGGCAATCTTGCCGATTGCCCGGATACTTCGATGGCCTTAACGGCCATCTGGATGCTCTGATACTGCGCCGAAGCAGCATCAAAGTCGCTACCAAAGCGGCCGTAGCATCAATCTAAAAATCTCTCAATCGCGTTACCGGGTTCGCCATTGCCGCCGTAATGCTCTGAAAGGCCACCGCAGCCAAAGCTACGACAATTGCAATAGATCCGGCCAGGGCAAAGATCCACCATTGGATATCGATGCGGTAGGCAAAGTCTTGCAGCCAGCTATTCATTGCATACCAGGCAATGGGAACGGCGATGAGAATGCCAATCAGTACCAATCTTAAAAAATCCCGAGAAAGCAGGCCCATGATCCCGGCCGTAGTGGCGCCAACCACCTTGCGAATGGCAATTTCCTTGGATCTTCTTTTGATCAGGAAAGAGGCCAGGCCAAAAAGTCCGAGACAGGCAATGAAGAGTGCCAGGCCGGCGAAAATGGTAAAAACTTCCGCCATTTTCTGTTCATTGGCGTAGAGTTGAGCGTAATCTTCATCCAGAAAGGTAAAGTCGAACGGTACCTTAGGCGCCATTTGTTTCCATTGATTCTCAATGGCAGCGACCCGCTCGGTCATATTTTTACCGCTTAATTTGACGGCCATGTAAGAAGGTTGCCAACTTGTCATAAAGAGGATGAGTGGTTCTACTTCGTGGTGCGACGAGCGGTAATGAAAATCCTTGACCACGCCAATGACCGTTCTTTTGTCGTCGTTGCCCCGGTTGAAGGTCTTACCGATCGGGTCGGTCCATCCCAATCGGTCGGCAGCTGTTTCGTTGATCAGGCAAGCGGTGCTGTCCGATATCATGTCCGGAGAAAAGTTGCGACCACTGATAAACTCCAGTTCGAGCAAATCGGCATAGTGAGCCCCTACGAAAGCGTAGTTCAGAGAGGTCTCCCGATAATTGGCCGGCTGTTCGGGCAAAAATATCGTGCTGTCGAATGCTTTGCCGGGAAAGGACTGTCCACAAGCCGTCTGCTCGACACCCGCCATAGCATTCAATTCGTTCAGAAAGGGTTCGTACTGACGTTCCAGACCACTGGCCCGGTTGATCACCAGGACTTGTTCTTTATCAAAACCCAGCCGTTGATTTTGAATGAAATCCAACTGGTGTTGAACGACAAACATGCCAACGATCAATCCCGTAGAAATGCAAAACTGGCTGACCACCAGGCCTTCTCTCACCCAATTGCGACCCGTTTTCGTAATGGTTGCTCCCTTTAATACCTTCACCACATCAATGGCCGACAGAAATTTAGCCGGTAAGGTACCCGTAAGCAGCGTCAACGATAGGACTAGGATGGTCGATGCTGAAAAAAGAGTCAGGAGTGGCACTTGACCGATCGACAAAGATTTACCCGCCAGCTGATTAAAGTACGGCATGATGAGCTGAGCCAGGATCAAGGCCACCAAAACGGAAATACAGACCTGTAGTAGCGTTTCCACAAAAAACTGCCCACTGATCTGGTCGCGCTTCGAGCCCAGTACTTTACGAATGCCCACCTCCTTGGCGCGGGTAATGGAATAAGCGGTAGCCAGATTAATAAAATTGACGCCCGCCAGCAGCAAGATCATGAAAGCTACAATGACAAATAGGTATACGTAATTTCGATTGCCGTTGGCCGATAATTCATATTCGAGATTGGAGTCCAGATGAATGCTGGTTAGCGGTTGAAACGGGAAGGAAGAATAATCGCCTTCGCCCGAATAGCTATCTCCTAATTGTCCGTCGACGTAGGTCTGCAATTTGGATTGTAAAGCCTCCATATCCGTACCGGGTCGCACCTTGAAATAGGTATACACCGAGGCGGATCCCCATTGTTCTTTCCTGCGTTCCAATCGCTTCACGTTGGCAATGGAGGCCAACATATCGAACTGTAAATGAGACTGCGCCGGAAACGCCTTTACCACGGCACTGACTTCCCATACCTTCCCGTCATTTTGAGTGATGGTTTT
>JANQRV010000190.1 GCA_028284395.1 Saprospiraceae bacterium | reverse complement strand
ATTATCTGCCGGATCTCGCACAACGTTCTTGCACAGCTGTTGCCACGGATCATATACAGAGACTCCCCATACGTGCTTTCCCCAATCCGGTGAAGAATTTACTAACTTTAGACACCAAGTGGGCCTTAACCCGCATCCAGATATATGATCTGCTTGGTCAGTTGCTAAAAACCGTAACTGATGAGGCTTTCCCCTTGTCTATTGATTTGTCGGAGTTGCCGGCCGGGACTTATGTTTTGGAAGTATTTGGGGAAAAGAATGCTTCGACTCGACAGTTGATATTTAAGTTGTGATGTTGTTTTTTGCTGTTGCTATTGTTACTATTGCTGCTGTAGCTGCCACAGCAACAATAGTAGCTATAGTGATAAATCACTACCGCATGAATTTTTTAAATAAACACTCGTACTGATTATGAAAAAAATGCAAAACCTATTTTTGTTTGTAGCCTTGTTCTTGATGGGAGCTTCCTCGGCTTTCGCCCAGCCGAAGGGAGAAGCTGTAGTCATCGGGCAAAGTTTTACACTGCAGTCGGATGTACTCAATGAGGAGCGACCTTACATGGTTTATGTTCCAAGCGACTATGATCCGGAAGGCCAACCGGTGGCAGTGATGTATTTGATGGATGGAAAAGGCCACTTCCTCCATACCAGTGGGGTAGTAGAATTTCTGAAAAGACAGAACAGGATTCCAAGAATGATGATTGTTGCCATTCCCAACACCCAGGACCGAACCCGAGATTTGACACCGACCATCGAAGTTGATGAGCAGGCAAAGAAAAATTTTCCAACTGCGGGTGGTGCTAACAAGACGTTGTCTTTCATTAGGGATGAATTGATTCCCCATATTGAAGGAAATTACAATGTCAATAAATATCGCGTTCTGGTCGGGCATTCATTTGGAGGTATTTTTGCGGTCAATGCATTATTGACCGATCCCGAGGTTTTTGATAGCTACATTTCAATCAGCCCCAGTATGTGGTGGGATCAACAGAACCTGGTGGAACGGGCAGAAACCTTTCTGGACACCAAGCCCGATCTGGATGCTTTTTTTTATATGACTATGGGTGATGAAGGAGGAAGTATGTTGGGAGGAGCGATGAAGCTGGCGGCTCTTTTTGAAGAGAAATCACCGGAAAATTTCGGTTGGGACTTTAAAGTCATGAAAGAAGAAACGCACGGTTCCATTCCTCACCGCAGCACTTATTATGGATTGGAGGCCATTTTCAAAGATTGGTTCCGAGTAGACCTAGCTAAGCTCTATGCCGAGTCGGGCTTTAAGGGAATCGATGCACATTACGAGAAAATGACGGATAAACTGGGGTTTGCGATGGCTCCAACCGAACTCGCCATCAATAACTTGGGATATCGCTATATGGGCCAGAAGAATTATGAGGAGGCCATCAAGGTTTTTGCAGAAAATGTTAAGCGGTTTCCCAAGTCTTTCAATGTCTTTGATAGTCTTGCAGAAGGCTATATGGAACAAGGAGATAAAGAAAAAGCGATTAAGCATTACAAAAAATCAGTAGCTCTGAATCCGGCCAATGCCAACGGCTTCAAGATGTTGAATAAACTTGGAGTGGAGTATAGCCTGGATGATCTGATTGTAAAAATACCGACCACCGAATTACAGGGATTTGCCGGTAACTACCAATTACAAAGTGGAGATAAGATTACGATGGAAATGGAAGGTGATCAATTGGTTGTTCTGGCCAGTGGCCAAATCCCCAAGCTCCACTTGCATTCGGTCGGCAACGACCGCTTTGTAGCCAAACCATTAGATTTCCTACTTACTTTTGAATTGACGGAAGAAAATAAAATAAAAGGATTTGAAGCAATGATGGGAATTGGTCAGGTTGTTCAAGGAAAGCGGCTAGAGTAATGTCATCGTTGCAATGATTTTTGCTGCTACTATTGTTGTTGTAGATGCGATAGCTGCCACAACAACAATAGTAGCTATAGCAACAATAGTAGCAATAGTAACAATAGCAACCACAGCCCAACCATAGATCTATTCTGGTTCGAAACCAAGAATAATATTGAAATCTCCGAGATTTTGGAGTGTTCTGTCTCCATTTTTGTCCAATCCGATCCCGTAGTCGAAACCGAGCGTTCCGAACATAGGCAGGAAGACCCGCAGACCAAATCCTACTGAACGTTTCAGGTCAAATGGATTGAAGTCGCGCATCCGCCTCCAAGCGTTTCCACCTTGAGCAAACGCCAGGACATAGATGGTAGAACTGGGATTGAGCGAAAGTGGGAAGCGTAATTCAACGGTGAATTTATCAAAAATTGGAGTGGCAATATTCTGGCTATTGGGATCTGCTGGATTTTCACGATTGGCCTCCAGGTCGGCGATCTCATAACCTCTCATCGAAATGATGTCTACACCGGCAAACCCAAACTGTTGGTTGTTGATACCATCTCCACCCAATTGGAAGCGTTCAAACGGAGAAGTTCCAATGTCTTTATTGTAGAAGCCGATGATACCAATCTTAGCAGCAGCTTTTAGGGTTAGCTTTCCTATTATGGGAGTGTACCACTCTGCGTCGAATCGCCATTTGTGGTACTCCAGCCAACGGAATTTTTCTGCATCCGGCAACTCGGAGTAGTCCTTATTGCGGTTGAACAAGAGAGAGTAGGGCAACGTGGCTTGAACGGACAAGGAAATGGTGGAACCGTCTTGCGGGAATATTGGATTATTGACCGTAGATCTGGCAATGGTCTGTTTAATACTGAAATTATAGAATTCACCGGTTGCTACGGTATTTCCATCATCGGTACGGAATAATCCCTGGAACCAGTTGTTTAGCGATAGTGTCTGAATATTCAATGCCGTACTGGAGATAAAGTTATCATCCGGCCATTTTAGTCGGGTCCCCAAACTGACCGACCCTTGCCAAATATTGAAGCGTTGGCGGTTTTCGGTGCCCCGCAGTCCGAAAGCAAAGCGATTGAAGAATCCGGCAACGGTTAAGGAGTTTGGTTTTTTGCCTCCCATCCACGGCTCGGTAAAAGAAATATTATAAGATTGGTAAAAATCTCCATTGGTTTGTGCTCTCAAGGAGAGGCGCTGTCCGTCTCCCTGTGGTAATGGATGCCAAGCCTCTTTATTGAAGATGTTCCTCAAAGAGAAATTATTGAAAGATACTCCAAGGGTTCCGATGACACGGCGACGACCGCCCCAACCTGCAGATAGCTCTAACTGATCCGAAGGTCTTTCCTCCACTTGATATTCGATGTCCACCGTACCACGATCAGGATTGACGGGAGTATTGATACCTAAGTTCTCCGGGTTAAAGTAACCTAGGTTCATGATTTCACGTTGGGAGCGAATGATGTCGGAGCGACTGAACTTTTCGTTGGGTAACGTGCGCAGTTCACGGCGGATTACGTGCTCGTGAGTCCGGTCATTACCCTGGATGGTAACTTTATCGATACTGGCTTGAGGGCCTTCGAAAATTCTCATTTCGAGATCGATAGAATCCCCGATAATGGCTACCTCTACTGGGTCGACATTGAAAAAGAGGTAACCGTTGTCCATATACAAAGTACTGACATCGCCATCGTCCTGGCTAAAGCGCAAGCGAGACTCCAGTAATTCGGGGTTGAAAACGTCGCCCTTCGAGATCTTTAAGACTTTGGAAAGGTCTTCGGAGCGATAGATGGAATTTCCTTTCCAGGTAATATTTCTAAAATAGTATCGATTGCCTTCTTCAATGGCCAATCGCAACATAAGGTCACCATCTTCTTCACGCCAGACAGAGTCGCGAAGGATCTTAGCATCTCTGAAACCATTATTATTATAATAAGTGATCAGGTTCTTTTTGTCTTTTTCGTATTCGTCACCGATGAATTTGGAAGAGGCGAAAAGACGGGTTTTTTGTTTGGTCTCGTCAAATTGCTTGAGGAGTTTTTTGGCCTTGATATTATCATTACCGGTGAAGGATATGTTTTGAATCTTGATGCGTTCGCCTCGATCAACGTGGAAAATAAGCTTTACGGAATTGATTCGTGCACTATCCGGGGTTTCTTGTACTCTTACGCTGGCGTCGAGGAAACCTTTGCCCACGTAAAATTCTTCTACTGCCTCTTTGGCATTCACTTTAATATTCTCGTTGACGATCCCTCCCTTCAGCAAGAACTTGTTAACTTCGTCATTAAGGTCGTCATGTTGAGATTTCTTTGCCCCGACAAAAGAGTGGCCGGAAAGACGCGGTCTTTCTTGTACGATGATCTCTAGAAAAACAACATCACCTACCGTTTTTTCAAGGAGTACCTGGACGTCGGTGAAAAGGCGCAACTTCCAAAGGGCCTTGATCGCTTTTTGAATCCCCGGTCCAGGAATCCGAATTTTCTTACCTACCTTAAAACCGGCAATACTAGCTACGGCGTTGTCGTCAGCATGGTCTGCTCCGGTTACCTTGATTCCACCTATCTCGAAGTCTTTGGGTTCGTCATATGACATGACCCCTAATGAATCAGTCGTTTCTTGTGCCATTGCGGAAGAAGCAAACAAGCACAGGCAAGCAATATACGGTATAAGTCTTTTCATTCTAATAACTCTTGAAATAACAAGTTTAACTCCTAAAAGGAACGATTGAGATGTCTCAGCGTTGCCAATGTTTTGAATTTGCGCGTCAGTAATAACCAAAAAGCTACAGATCACTAGGCCAAGATAACTTCCAGGACTTCACTTTGAAGCCAAAATGTCTGTTGCCTAACATCGCGATCTTAATTTTGATCTTTGTTGCGAACGCTAGAATTAAATAGAGTCCCCAAAAAACTTTTGGGTTGTACGAGTTCACTAGGATTTTATGAGTTGCTCACTTATTTTCCCAAATCTTCTTTCCCTTTCCTGGAAATCGATAAGGGCCTGGTAGAAATGGCCTTTCCTAAAATCCGGCCAAAACACAGGTGTAAAGTAAAGTTCGGTATATGCGGCTTGCCACAGGAGGAAGTTACTGAGCCTTGATTCTCCACTCGTCCTGATAAGGAGTTCCGGATTGGGAATTCCTTTCGTCGACAACGCATCTGAAAAAAGATCTTCGTCGATGGCTTCGGGATCGAGATCACCGTTTCCCACTCGGGTAGCGATGTCTTTAACGGCTTTAATAATTTCCCATTTTGCACTGTAGTTCAAGGCAAGCACCAGGGTCATCCGATCGTTATGACGGGTGTTGTGGATGCCATCTACCAATGCTTTTCTTGTTTTTTCGGGCAGCTTGCTAATATCCCCAATGGCATTTAGGCGAATATTATTTTTATTCAAGGTGTGTATTTCCTTGTGAATGGTCTCCACGAGGAGACGCATCAGGGCATTGACCTCTAATTTAGGCCGGTTCCAATTTTCCGTTGAAAAGGCGTAAAGGGTAAGGTATTCGATGCCTATTTCTGCTGCTGCTTCGGTTACTTCCCGCACGGATGTTACGCCATTTCGATGGCCGAAAACCCGTGGCTTACCATGATTCTTGGCCCATCTGCCATTACCGTCCATGATCACAGCGACATGGCTTGGTAACTTATCTAAATTGATTTTTGCTTTTAAGTCCATCTAGGAGCGGCTTCTAACTACCGGGCGAAGAATTTCGAAAAACACGGCAAAAATAGTCAAAAGAATAGAGAAAACCGACTATTCTACGTTTTCGGTGTTTTCAACTTTTACCACGTCATTCAATGCATAGATCAGCCGATTAATATCCGTGCTGTTCAATTCTAGAGTTCCTTTCAACATGACTGGCTCAGCAGTGTATTTGACAGCCTCTTTAGCGTAGATCTCCATCACCGTTTCTGGACCAGCTCCACCGCAGAAAAAACACATGCTATAGGGAAAGGCGGAAAAAATGAATTCTTTATGGTTTTTAAACCCTTCGACGGGTATGATGTAGCCTTTTACTACGACCTCTTTTCCCTCGAGTTTCTGGATGTCCTCACTGAAGACGGGCACATCTACTTTGAAGCCCAGCATTTCATCGTATTCCTTCTTATAGGTGATCTTCGATAATGTCTTCCATAGATTGACATCGTTTTGAGCTGCCAATTCAAAGGAGAAAGCCATGATCAAAACACCAACACCAACACCAACGAATATCCTTTTCATAATTTGATTTTTACATTAAATAAAGAAGGGAAAGTTTGCAAATTTAAACAACTTTCCCTTCTAATAACAACTTCAGCTGTATAAAAGGCCTTTAATAGTATGTTAATTAAGCTCCGATGCTTGGTTGATTCGGTCCCTTTGGCGGTTTCCTTGATCCTTTGATGTGAAACTCCGTCACAGTATCGAATAGGATGTCAAGGCCAAAGTAGCTTCATCGGATCAAATCTTAGAAAGTCTTTTCTTGACTTCTTCCACCACTTCTTTCTGCAGTTCAATGTTTTGCTGCGCATTTTCCTGATCTTGCAGGTTCTGTGCAATGTCAGCCTCTGCTTTAGCGATCGTTTCTTTTGCCTTTTCTATGGTCTTGTGGTACTTTTCGTTGGCAGAAATTAATTTCTTCAAATCAGATTCCAGCTTTTTCAGTTGTTTTTTCTGTTCATCCAATTCGAGTTCGACTTTTGCTTTTTGTATGGCGATGCCAAAACGCATCAACATTTCTTCCGATTCCCGGAAACTATCGGGGTGGTCTTTAGAAGAACAGTAGGCGCCGCCCATGTCGATCCAAAGCGTAAACTCGACGTCGTTACCGGATTGTTCGACAGTATTGTAAATGTCAACCGTATTACCTTTGCCGATGGCCAGAATTTTAGCATCATCGACCATCCATTGCTTGGCTTTACGATCGTATTTTGTTCTGCCTTTAAAGTCGTCCCTTGCGAATTCTTTCCAAGTATCGCTGACCAACTTTTCATCGGCATCCGGTACTTTGAATACTAAAGCGTTTTTGGTGCCCTGGCTCATAGCTCTCATTGATTCCTTAATCTGAGCAAAAATGGTGTTAGCTCCGAAAAGTAGGACCGCCAATAACAAGGTTGATTTTCTCATGTTTGAAGGATTTTATTTGAATAATTGCAAAGATTGCTCCAAAATAGGATTGTCCTTTTGACGTAAGGTTGATGATAAGTAACGGAAAGATTTGATCTTTTAGTGATTCATCTAGTAATCACAAAGCTCTATAGAATATTTAACTATTTTTAACCATCTTTTTTTAATATGGCAAAAACTACTAAATGGAAATATTGAAATTGGAGAACGTGGTCAAAACTTATACCGGCAACCGCGCTGTCGATCTGGTAAGTTTTGCCGTTCCTACCGGCAGTATTTTTGGGCTGCTAGGACCTAATGGAGCCGGTAAGACCTCTTTAATCCGAATCATTACTACCATTACCCGGGCCGATCAGGGAGTTGTCTACTTCAATGGCGAAAAACTCAATTCTTCTCATCCTTCCCAGATTGGTTACATGCCCGAAGAACGCGGTTTGTATAAGAAAATGAAAGTTGGCGATCACCTGATGTATCTCGCTCAACTGAAAGATATGCGAAAACCTGAAGCTCGGCAGAAAATTGGTGATTGGTTTGAAAAATTTGAGATTTCAGATTGGTGGGATAAAAAGGTCCAGGAACTGTCAAAGGGGATGCAGCAGAAAATCCAATTTATTGCGACAGTGGTACATCAACCGAAGCTGTTGATCCTGGATGAGCCCTTCTCAGGTCTCGATCCGATCAATACCAATTTGATCAAAGATGAGATTGACAATCTGTGTAAAAATGGCACCAGCATCATATTTTCGACCCACCGCATGGAGCAAGTCGAAGAGATTTGCGAGCACATCGTCTTGATCAACAGGGGGAAAAATGTCTTGGAAGGGCGGGTCAAAGACATTAAAGAAAGTTTTAAGGAGCACCTTTTTAAGATCGATTTTGAAGGGACCATACCCTCCGGTTTCCATTCCAAAGCAACTGTTGTCAGTGAAGGAGATGGGACTATCACCATTAAGATTCCGGGTAGGGCCCAGTCAAATGAAGTGTTGAGCTATTTGTTGAATCAAGGGGTCCATATCCAGGCCTTCAAAGAGATATTGCCCACTCTTAATGAGATTTTTATTCGTCAGGTAGGAGAAGAAGTCGCTTGATAAAAGCTTTAAAAGAATTACAATGAATAAATTGTTGTTGATCATAAAAAGAGAGTATCTAACAAGAGTTAAACGTCGGTCATTTATTCTTGCCACGATACTGACTCCGCTCGCTTTTGCTGTTTTTTTCGTCGTTGTCGGTTTTATTTTTCAATACCAGAGTGACGATAAGAAGAAGATCGCGGTATTGGACGAAGCCAATATCCTAAATAAAGTGCTGAAAGATGAAAGTAATCTATATTTCAACTTTCCCAACCAGGACCTCGACGCGCTTAAAGCAGACTTTGACAATTCTGAATTTGATGGCATTCTCGTGATTCCAGCCATGAAAGACATGCTCTCCAAACGGCATCTCATTTATTATTATTCGGATGAACAGCTATCGCTGGACATTGAAATGTTGTTGCGTTCCAGGATTGCAGACGCTATCAGAGATTATAAGATCGATGCCCTGAAATTGGAACGGAAACAACTGGACGCTTTGGAAACCAGGGTGGAGTTGGAACCCGAACCAATTGAGGATACCGGTGAAGACGCCACTTCCATGACGGGAGCCATTGCAGCAGGCATCGGGATGATTATGGGGTTTGTCATGTATTTCACCGTATTTATCTATGGTATGATGGTCATGAGGAGCGTCATGGAAGAGAAAACCAACCGGATTGTCGAAGTCATGATTTCTTCCGTTAAGCCTTTTCAATTGATGTTGGGTAAATTAATTGGCGTTGGAGGCGTCGGTCTTACTCAAATCGCTATATGGGCAATACTATTACCGATCATCATCTTTGTTGCCAACCTGTTTTTTGGCTTTGACAGTTTTTCCAGCGGTGCGATCGACAACGACCTAGCTTCACAAATTGACCCGGATGATCTCGAAGCAAAAGTTGGCCTGATGGTCAATGAGATTAGTAATCAGAATTGGTGGACCATTCTGCCATTATTTGTTTTTTACTTCATCGGCGGCTACTTTCTATACGCTTCCCTTTTTGCAGCTGTTGGTTCGGCGATGGGAGATGACTTGGGTGAGGGGCAAGCCCTTACCATCCCAATTACCATTCCAGTAGTATTGGCTGTTTACATAATGATCGTAGCCGTACAGGCACCCAATTCAACACTGGCAGTGTGGTCGTCCATTTTTCCATTGTTCTCGCCCATTGTTATGCCGGCTAGACTGGCATTTGATCCCCCCCTTTGGGAAGTCGTTGTTTCGGTATTGACTTTGGCTTTGGGGTCCTTGTTTTTCGTTTGGTTGTCCGGCCGGATTTATCGAGTAGGCATTCTGTTATATGGTAAAAAGGTTTCCTTTCGGGAAATTGGAAGATGGATTTTTTCTCGCGATTGACAGTAGAGCCAAAATAAACGACCGGCAACAATGATACTTGTTGCCGGTGTCCGGATTTGAGTTTCTTAAAATCCGTTTAGCTATCCATCTTTCGATGGCCAAGGGGGTTCTCTCAGTGTATGCTTTAAAAGTTGCCTTTGAAGGCGATAATGAGGTTTCTTCCCGGGGCACTCACTCCAGACGCAAAGTGGCGGTAATGTCGATCTGTGATGTTTTCCATGCCCAGATTTATGCTTAGGTTTTTTGTGATTTGATAGGAAGAGTAGAGATTGAAGGTAACCCATCCGTACAGGCCTTCGTATGGTGATTCGCAATCACCATAATGGCTTCTGATCACTCCCTGTTCGATGTTGTCAGCAGTGCCCTGCCGGTCAATTACGATGCTGCCACATTCATTGCCTGAGTACAGTTCTATGGAAGATACCGCATAGTCCTCTTCCTTTTTTGCACCATTGTATCGTATGATTCCATTAACGGCCAGCTTTCCTTTTTCAAAAGTCAGTTGGGTTTGTCCGTACAAAGGGGGGATGTGATCTTGGGGTACCAGTGTTTCCAGTTGCACATTCCCGGAATTGTCTTTCAATGTAAAGGAACGACGTCCTTTGGTGTAATTGATCCCTGAACGCAACCTCCAATGTTTGTTGAACCGGATGTCAATGTTGCCGGAAAACCCATAAACCTGCGCCATGTCGGAGTTGACATTGGCTTGAACGTAAAGAGTATCGTCATAACTTACGAAGAGTGGACTTCCATTTGGCATCAAGAAATTTTGACGGACGATGGCATCTTTCAGGTCGGTGTAGAATGCCGTTCCACTAATCTTTATACTGGCAATTTCACCTTTACCGATGCTGACCTTCTTGATTTCCTTGGCCAGGGTCATTTCCGTAGAAAAAGCCCTTTCCGGTTTGAGGTAAGGGTTCGGAACGGTTACAAAACCATTTTTTTCCCTGAACTTAGCAAAATCGTCGATGTTGGGAGCACGGAAAGCCGTTCCGGCCGATAGCTTGAGGTGCCAGTCGCGCGGAAGTTTGTACACCAAGCCGGTGGCCCAAGTCAAAGCACTGTTGCCATTGGTGATACCATCGAGGTAGGTACTAGGCCATGCAATTGGATCATCAGGACTAAACTTGGCTTCCAGGCTGGTGTAATTGTATCGTAACCCTGCGTTAAAAGCAATCCTGGAATCGAGGCTCTTCAGCGTGTAATTAAAGTAGATTCCCATGGCGTTAAGGCTACTGCCTCCGCTTGGGTAACGGGCATTGACCGAGTTGCTAATTGCGTAGCTGGAAACGGAAGTGCCGAACCCTTCTGATCGCACATCATTGTGATTCAATTCAATTCCGTAAGAGACCGAATTAGTAAGGTTACGACCAATTTGTTTGTCGAAATCAGCACTAAAGTTGTAGACATCCAAGTCCAGAAGGGTTGATTCAAGGAGGTCTCTACCAAATCTTCTCTGATGCCGATCTTCGCCAATCCTCTGATAGGAGCCGATGATTGAAGCGCGGTCGAACAAGGGTGTTGATTTAAGGATACGGGTTCTGAAAGAGGCTAGGGCGCGAAATTGGGGGCCATAGTACCATTCCGCAAATCTTAGATCTTCGGCAGCATCGCTATTAAGTTCGGTTAACTGGTCGTAGCGCGGCACATCCGAGGTATTAGAAACCTGTAAGTTGACGTCGAAATACAAATGATCGTTGGGTTTGAAGCGAATTTTTTGCAAGACGTCGTACTGGGAGTAGGCAGTGCCGATCTGGAGATCCGGATTGGGGTTGTTAAAAACCGCATCTCCTTCATCTCCATCGCCAACATAGTAAGAGCGTTTGCCAAAATCAGGGTACGCTGCCGGTCGGTCGGAACCGGCGCGCAAATCCCCAAATTCAGCAATTGAAAAACTAGTGAGGAAAGCCCATTTGCGCAGACCAAAATTAAGATCGAGATGGGCTGTTCTCGAATCTTCTGCACTGGCATACTTGCCGGAGAAATTAGTTTCTAGAAGAAACTTCTGGGGATTGTCTTGTTGTAGCAGCTTGGGATTTCTCGTTCGAAAGTGGATCACGCCGCCAATGGCATCACTCCCGTACATCAATGATCCGGGGCCTGATATGACTTCCGCCTGCTCGAGAATGAGTGGATCGATGGAAATCGCGTTTTGTAGATGGCCATTTCGATAGATGGCATTGTTCAAGCGAACTCCATCCACCACCAAGAGGACCCTATTAGCTTCAAAACCCCGAATAATGGGACTTCCACCCCCCAACTGACTTTTTTGAATGTAGACTCCTCCAAACTGGCCCAGTGCATCAGCACTCGTGGCTGGATTGATGGATTGAATTTGTTTTCGGCTGACAACTTCCACTTGTTGTGGTGTAGTACCGAGCGCATCATTTCGGCGACCAATGGTTACAGAAATGGGTAGAATATAGGTAGTGAGTTTCAGTTGGACGTGGCCTTGAAGGCCTCTCAATTCCCGAAAGGGAATAACCAAAGTTTCAAAGCCCGTATGGGAAAAGGAAATCTTATCATTAAGGTGGATGCCAGAGAGTTTTAATTGACCTTTTTCATCTGTACTTCCTTGGTAATCAGAGCCATTTGCAAAAACGATGACTCCGTATAAAGGCTCTTCCTCTTCATCGTATACCGATACCTCAAGAGAATAGGTTTCACTGGCTGCGATGGCGACGTTGGCAGACAAGGTTTGGACAATAGATAGCACTAGCACATAAACCGGATGGACGACTGTTAGTTTCATGATCTAAGACCTGTTTAGCATATCTCGACAGAGGCCTTATGGCAGACACCATATGACTCACAGTGTTTACACCATGTTCTGTTTTTATTGGATGTATGTGATTCTCAAAACCGATTACTTCTTAAATCCAGCGTATAAGCCAATAGCTTACTGCTCGATTTTTTCTAATCGTAAATTGTGTTTCTTTCAGGGCCTAGTTGTGAAAAATGTATCAGGAAAGGAACAAGTGTATACCTGAAACAGTAGTTATCATGCTCGTGGGAAGAAGTAAGAATAATTGGATTATAATGTAACTGTATGCATTTTTGTTCTACAGTCGGGCTTTAGCCAATTCATTGCTTTTACCCTTTAGGAAGCTGGATGGTAAATGTTGTACCAACACCCTCCGTAGAATTCTTAACAAAAATCTTGCCAGAATGGTATTGTTCGATGATTCTTTTTGCTAAAGATAACCCCAGGCCCCAACCTCTCTTCTTAGTGGTGTAGCCGGGTTGGAATACTGTTCTGAACTTTCCGGAGGGGATTCCCTTGCCGGTGTCGCTCAAATTGATGTAGATGTAATTCTGGTCCTCGTTGACCTCTGCACTGATTTTTCCCTTGCCCGACATGGCGTCGAGCGCATTGCGCATCAGGTTTTCCAAGACCCAGTCGAATAGTGGCGGATTGATATTGGCCAGTAGTGGATGACCGTTTTGAATGGGAAATTCGAAGTTTACCTTGCGGGAAGCGCGCTTTTGCATGTAGGCTTTGCACTTTTCCAGTTCCTGGATGAGGTTGACGGTTTCCAATTTAGGCTGTGACCCGATTTTTGAAAAACGATCGGCAATCAACTCTAAGCGATTGACGTCATTTTCCAACTCATTAAGAACTTCCGTGACCTCTTCATCATTGTTCCCAAAAGTACGTAAGTGTTCGATCCAGGCCAGGATCGCAGAAATGGGCGTGCCCAATTGATGAGCTGTTTCTTTAGCAAGCCCTACCCATACCCGATTTTGCTCGGATCGCCGCGCGGCGTTGATGCCGATGTAGCCAAAAACGACGAAGGCAGTGAAGAGCAATAATTGGATGATTGGAAAAAAGCGGAGCAATTGCAGCAATCGGGATTCTTTGTAGTAGATGGAAAAGCCGATGCCATCGATAGGCTCAAAACCGGATCGTTTGAGTTTTTCAATTTCTTTTTTCAGGAATACCTCGTCGTCGTCTTTTTTAACGCCAAAGTTACGAGCGGCAATAGGATCGCCGTATTCATTGACCAAAATGACCGGAATCGTATTATTGCCTTCAAAGATCTTTTGGTGTAGCGTATAATCACAATAGTCTTCGTCTTCGTCATCGATGTCGCTCCAAATCTCATAGGCAAACCGCCAGTTCTCTACCTTTAATTTTTCTTCCTTAGATAATTCCCGGGCAACATAATCGGTATAGATGAGGGAAACCACTACGATGATTGCTCCAGCGATCGCTATGATCAACTTCCATCTCGATCTTCGAGTATTTGCTGCCATGCTCCAGAATTATTTACTCAAAAAAGCGCTTGCTCTTTCGATCGCGTTGTTTCTGACGTTAAAATAATAAAGATTATAATCGATAATATGATATCTAGGAGTCCAAACGAAAAAACTACCCGGAAATTTTGGTTTGTTGGCCCAAAGTAAACCGTCGTGAACCTGTGCATCTGCTAGGGCTGGGAATACTTTGGTGAAGTTGCGCAGGACTCCTCCCTGATTCAATGTTTTGGGGGCGTAATCGGTTTTGGTGGTCCAGGTGAGGGGGTTGGTAGCAATCACACCGCTATTTTTGGGTTGGAATTTGGGGTAATATCCTTTCTTAAAGGTTTGCCACGCACAGATACAGCCAGTTTCGGAGGGTGTTTCGCAGACGGGAATCGACTGGAAATAATTGCCGGGAATGGGAATGCCGACCAGATAGCCGGCCACGAGTCTTTTAGATAAGTCTTGGCCATCAAAGAATTCCTTTAGCAGGCGCATGGCGTGAGTAGTGCCCTGACTATGAGAAGCGATCATGATGGGGCGGCCCTGGTTATAGTTGTCCAGGTAATATCGAAAAGCTGCTACTACATCTTTGTAAGCAAGGTCTAATGCTTTTTGGGCTGAAGTCTTGTCTTTTGTAAAATAGGCTTCCAGGTGGGCTTGCCGGTAACGAGGAGCGTATATTTTGCCGACGCCATTGAAAATACTCGCTTGATAAAGGATCGTACCATTGTCTGTCTTCTGATTTAAAGCGGGATCGTCGACTGGCCCGTTCCACAATTTATGTTCTTTAATATTACCCGTATAAGTGGTCGGATGTAAAAAGAAAACATCAATGGAAGCGGTAGCTTGATTATTGGAAACGGAATTATTTGGAATAGAATCGGCATTGTCCTTGGTTTGGGGTAATGCAGCCCAGTTTTCGATTTTGGAATAATCTGGTGGGGAAGGAGTTGCTGTAGTTTGGAAGGCAAGCTTGGGTTTTACTGCACAAGCATTCAAAAAAAACAGTGAAAATAGAATAATGACAATGTATGGTCTTCCCAAAATATTCATCAACCTCCGGTTTTAGCAATACCGCTGATGCCGCAAATTTATGACATTATTCTGGACAATGCTATGATATCATTGAAAACAAATAAGGCAGACCTTTGAAAAAGAATCAGAACGAGACAGTTTTGATTCAAAAGGAAATATTCGGTTAGGAAAATACAGTTGGTAAATTGCTTGGGGACGTCCCTAAATTGAAATGATTATTTAAAGTGTGTGTAAAGAGTACAGTTTTTAGTGCGTTAGTTTTTCGTTTATGACTCTAAATTATAAAATTTTTCAAATTTACAAAAACGGCGAATAAATCTTTGCCAGGGGTTCGGTATTCTTATATTTGTTTCAATAATGCAATCTTGGGTGAAAAGAAGTTATGAAGGTTTGACTATCAGCATGCAACGACCACGAACAATTCTCATTTGTACGGGTTGTTTTTTTGTGTTTTTTTCGAAAAAAGAGTTGATAAAAATTAAACGTTTCAGGATTTTCTATTGATAACGGGGTTATTGTGGGTGTGGTTATGCTGGTCACTTTGCCAGCTTTGGCAACAACAAAATAAATAGTAACAGAGCAACTTTCGAGACGTAACCTGACTACTTTGTGGATGGCTTCCCAAGAGGTGGCTTCTTCATCAACTTCAAATCATTTATGGCCTTACTGGAGTTCACTACAAAAGGGATTTATTGTCCGGCGGCCGATGTTTACATCGATCCCTGGAAGCCGGTTGCCAAGGCTCTAATTACACATGGACACGCCGATCACAGTCGTTGGGGACATCAGGAATACCTATGCAGCAAAGCGGCAAAACCTGTAATCAAATATCGATTGGGAAACATTCGAATCAGGAGCGTGGATTGGGGCGAAAAAGTGACGGTCAATGGCGTACATTTCAGTTTTCATCCGGCTGGCCATATTGTCGGCTCCGCACAGATCCGAGTGGAGTACAAGGGAGAAGTTTGGGTGGCTTCCGGCGATTATAAGTTGGAAGACGATGGTTTGGCATTGCCTTTCGAGCCAATACGTTGTCATGCTTTTATCACCGAATCTACGTTTGGATTGCCGGTCTATAAATGGCAGGACCAACAACACGTTTATGCTTCCATCAATCAGTGGTGGCGGTCAAACCAAACGGAAGAGAAAGTCAGTGTGTTGTCGGGATATGCACTCGGAAAAGCACAACGCATTTTGAAAAACCTGGATGCTACCATCGGTCCGATCTTTACCCATGGTGCTGTCGAAAACATCAATGAGGTAATGAGGGCACAAGGTATCGAGTTGCCGCTAACGACACGTGTTGTACAGGGAATGAACGCTAAAACTTTTGCCGGAGGGATTGTTATTGCCCCTCCATCTGCGATCGCCGCTACCTGGATGAAGCGCTTTCGGTCCAATTCCGTTGGTATTGCTTCGGGATGGATGAAGTTGCGCGGCCCCAGGAGAAGGAGAGGGGCAGATCGAGGCTTTGTGTTGTCCGATCACTGCGATTGGGACGGACTCAATGCTGCCATTGCCGCTACCGGAGCCGAGAGAATCTTTGTGACGCATGGCTATACGGCAATTTTCTCCCAATGGCTTCGGGAGCAAGGTTATGATGCCCATGCGGTCAGTACGGAATACGAAGGTGAATTGTCGGAAATTAATGAATCAGCATGAAAGATTTCGCGCAATTGATCATAGCGTTAGACCAGACCACGAAGACCAACGTGAAAATAAATGCATTGTCGAACTATTTTGATCAAGCCCTAGTGCAAGACAAGCTTTGGGCCATTGCCATTCTTTCCCATCGAAGACCCAAGCGAACGGTCAATACCACTTTGCTAAGGAAGTGGGCGGCAGAATACGGCGAAATTCCCTTATGGTTGTTCGAAGAATCCTATCACGTAGTGGGTGATCTGGCTGAGACCATTGCGCTCATTCTTCCCGCTCGCAGTGTGCAAGCCGATCAGAGTCTGACTCACTGGATCCAATACATTCAGAGTTTAGGGGCTCTTTCGGAAGAGGAGAAACGCAGCAAGACCATCGAAGCTTGGTCCTCAATGGATGATACCGAACGATTTATCTTTAACAAGTTGATCACGGGCGGTTTTCGAGTAGGAGTCTCGCAGAAATTGATGGTCAAAGCACTCTCAAAACACACCGGGATTGATGAAAATACCTTGGCGCACCGGTTGATGGGCAATTGGACCCCAGATCTGATCACGTATGAAAAACTGGTGCTGGAACCAAATCCGCAGGACGATATCTCTAAGCCGTATCCATTTTATTTGGCCTATGCGTTGGAAGAAGAAGTGGCTTCACTGGGTGATGTAACTGAATGGTCGGCCGAACGTAAATGGGATGGCATCAGGGGGCAACTGATCATTCGAGATGGTCAGGTTTTCGTTTGGTCAAGGGGTGAGGAATTGGTAACGGATAAATTCCCGGAGTTTGGCCAATTATCTTCCATTTTTCCTTCAGGATTGGTCATCGACGGCGAAATTTTGCCGTTCAAAGAAGGGAAACCGCTGTCCTTTCAAGTGCTTCAAACCAGGATCGGCCGAAAGAATGTCACAAAAAAAATACTGGAGAAAGCCCCGGTGATCATCATGGCCTACGATCTTTTGGAAAAAGATGGCGAAGATTTTCGCGGCGTTCCATTCTCCGACCGCAGAAAGACATTGGAAAAAATACTGCAGGTGTACCCCAGTGGCGGTCTGGTGCAACTTTCAGAACCTGTCCTTTTTGAAAGTTGGGAAGCATTGGCCAAAGAGTGGGCGCGTTCTCGTCTGTTTTACAGTGAGGGTCTGATGCTCAAACGCATCGATTCGGTCTACAAAACCGGCAGAAAACGTGGCGACTGGTGGAAATGGAAAGTCGACCCCCTGACCATAGATGCAGTTATGATTTATGCCCAGCGAGGTCACGGCCGGCGAGCGAACCTGTTTTCGGATTTTACTTTTGCCGTCTGGAAGGGTCATGAACTAGTGCCCTTTACAAAAGCCTATTCCGGGCTAACGGACAAAGAATTCCGGGAGATAACCGCTTGGGTTCAGAAAAACACGATCGAACGTTTCGGGCCGGTCAGAAGTGTAAAAGCAGTGCACGTTTTTGAAATTGCCTTTGAGGGAATCAATCTATCTAAAAGACATAAATCCGGAATTGCACTCCGGTTTCCACGCATCAAGAGATGGCGAAAGGACAAACCGGTCGAAGAAGCCAATACACTGGAAGATCTGCACGGTCTTTTATCTGCCTACGGCGTTTGAACCAAGCTGTGATCGTACGCCAGTTTGACCAATCCGGCCGTATTGCTGACGCCTAACTTACGCATGATGTTCTTTCGGTGAACACCGACCGTTTGGTCGCTTATAAACAATTCTCGCGCAATTTCTTTATTACTCATAGCCTGGGCAATGAGGTTCAATATTTCGATTTCCCGCTTAGTCAGGTAGTGCTTCTTGGTGAACGGATCGGAATAAATGGGAGACCGTTTGCGGAGCTTTTCATTGCCGATAGAGACGGAGGGCAGACCTTTGCCGAGGTAAATATTTCCTTTGATGATTTCCTCGATCGCGTTTTTTAATTCGTGGATGTCGCGGTCCTTCAATAGGTAGCCCTTAGCTCCCTTTTTCAGCGCTGAACGAACGATCTTAGGGTCTGCGTACATCGATAGCACCAATGTTTTAATTGGAAGTCGATGATATTTGATAAAACTGAGAATTTCGAGGCCGTCTTTGCCCGGTAAGTTGAGGTCGAGGATCAAGAATTCCGGCTGTCTGAACTGGATTAACTCTAAGGCCTCATTGCCATCGGCAGCAGTTGCAATGACCTCAAGTGAGCTTTTCTGTAAAACTGATTTCAAACCTTCGATAAAGATTTGATGATCGTCGACCAGGATTGTATTGAGCACATTTACCATGATTAAAATATGTTATGGGAATACAAAAAATGCACCGCTAAAGTACTTTAGCAGTTCCTAAGAGGCTGTTTAAATTCTGAATTTTAACAGCCTCTAAATATTGGTATTGCTTTCCTTTCTTTTGAAGTTAGGCTAATAACAAAGAGCAGTAGGGCCTCCGAAAGAATCCGGAGAGATCAATGCAAGATCAATAAAATAATTGTGTGTAGTTTCTTCGATTTGAAATAAAGGGTAGAACGTACGAGACAAAAATTAAGGTGTATTTTTTATACTCTAAAGACGTTTACTAAAGACAAAAATAGGTATATAGCGCCAAAATTGCAAATGCTTCCTTTTTTCACTTCGGAGCGAACGCGGAATCCAGTCCTGGTAAGTTATGTGTAAATTTGCCCGGACCACAAACTTAGGTAGCAAAAATGCTGGAGTTAAATTACAAGTCTTTTGGTCAGGGAACACCCATTATCATCCTGCACGGTCTCTTTGGGACCCTAGATAATTGGCAGACAATGGCCAGGCAATTGGCGGCGAATTTCACGGTCTATATTCTCGATCAACGGAATCACGGTCGTTCGCCGCATCGCGATGAAATCAGTTACCCGATTATGGCGGAGGATCTGCGTGATTTTATGGAATCGAATTGGATCTATAAAAGTCACATCATTGGACATTCAATGGGCGGTAAGACCGCCATGCAATTCGCACTGGAATATCCCGATATGGTGGATAAGCTGGTGGTGGTCGATATTGCTCCTAAGGCTTACAGGGGTGGCCATGAAGCCATTTTTGAAGCGCTGCTTGAAATCGACCTTTTGGCCATTGAAAACCGCAAACAGGCCGGAGATTTGCTGGCGGTAAAAATACAAGACCTCGCCGTCCGACAATTCTTACTCAAAAACCTCACCCGTTCTAAGTCGGGAAATTATAAGTGGAAGATGAACTTAGAAGCCCTGCATCGTCAATACCAGGATCTTTTGGCCGGTATAGATCTTGACGCCCATTTTTCTGGGCCAACGCTTTTCCTCCGGGGCGCACAGTCGGCTTACATCAGTAAAGACGATGAGCCTGCAATTCAAGAAAAATTTCCGCAGGCCGGCATTGTCAGTATTGAAGGAGCCGGACACTGGGTTCACGCAGAAGCGCCCAAGCCTTTTTTTGATGCTTTGCAATCCTTTTTAATGTGACCAAAAATTTGTATCTTCGCGTACTATTTTCAGCCATCAGTTAGTTTTGTCCTCTTATTTCAAAAAAATGTCATTAAGGAAAAAAATCACAACCATGGTGCGCAAGTTAATTACAGCTGAACAAAAAACCCTCAACATTTCCTTGCAAATCCCAGCTCAGGATGTCGGAAAAAAATTCGAAGTTGTTGCTTACGCTGTAGAAGATAACCAAGTGAGTAACCAAATGCCGGCTCCTAAGTCTCTTCAGAAAAATTTCACCGCTCTTCAATTAAAGACAGAGGGTTTTACTTTCAACCGCATAGCCCTACATGAACGATAGAATTTTCTTGGATACCAAGATACTCATCTATGCCTATGCCGTAGATAACCCACACAAAACTGCCGAAGCCCGTCGGGTGGCAGACTCACCAAAAGCGACTATCAGTACCCAGGTGTTGCAAGAATTTGCCAACATAATGGACAAGGATTTTGGTGTTTCCTGGCCACAAATTCTTATTACTTTGCAAGAATTGGAAAGTAACTTTTACATCCACACCAATCAGATTTCCACCGTTCACTTAGCTTGTGATATTGCTCGACAGTATGAATTCAAGTACTACGACAGTCTCATTGTGGCCGCAGCGATCGAATCTAATTGCAGCCGGCTCTATATCGAAAACCTTTTTGAAGGAAAAGTGATGGATGGTAGTCTCCTCATTGTCAACCCTTTCAAGACCGTTGGACGCCGAGTTCAATAATCTATTTTTTGAAGTCGGTTGTTTCTAATGTATATTCATCGTATATTTACGATATAAAATTAAATGCATGGCCATTAATAAGAAAATGTCTTTTGAAGCAAGTGTGGTAAGGTTGGCGGATTTTGCGAAGGCCTTGAGTCATCCGGCCCGCATCGAGATCCTTAAAATTCTGGCGAAGGAAAACACCTGTATTTGTGGAGAGATCGTTGCGGTAATGCCGCTGTCCCAATCTACTGTGTCTCAGCATCTCAAAGAATTAAAGAAAGCGGGGCTGGTCACAGGAGAGATCGACGGCGTCAAATCCTGTTATTGTATCCATTGGGAGGCTCTGGAGGGATTGTCGGGCGAGCTTGGTGGATTCTTCAAAGGGTTGATGGAAATGAAAGAAGGATCTTGTTGCTGAAGAAAGATGCGTTAGGCACTTATCAAAATTATAAATTCATTCGATATGAAAGATCTAAAAGAAATTGTCAAAGAAAAGTACGGCAACATCGTCAAACAAAAAAGCGAAGAATCGTGTTGCACGCCCTCCTGTTGCGGACCTAGTGATGATGGTAGCGTCATTTCCATTATGGCGGAAGACTACACCAAACTGGAAGGCTACAACCAGGATGCAGACTTGAACCTCGGTTGCGGACTACCTACGGAATTTGCTATGATCAAGCCCGGACAGACGGTGGTAGATTTGGGGTCGGGAGCAGGTAATGACTGTTTCATTGCCCGGGCAGAAACGGGAGCAGAAGGAATGGTGTACGGCGTGGACTTTACACCCGGAATGATCGATAAGGCACGGGAAAATGTGAAGAAATTAGGGTTTGAAAATGTAAAATTCGTCTACGGAGATATTGAAGAAATTCCGTTGGACTCTGATTTGGCTGATGTTGTTGTGAGCAATTGCGTGTTCAACCTGGTGCCCGATAAGGTTAAGGCCTTCCGTGAAACGTACCGGATTTTAGCGCCCGGAGGCCATTTTAGTATTTCCGATATTGTGTTAGAAGGTGACCTGCCCGAGGGATTGCAGGAAGCTGCTGAAATGTATGCAGGATGCGTATCAGGAGCCATTCAAAAAGAAGACTATATCGACATCGTTCGGGGTGCAGGTTTTCAGAACATCAAAATTCAAAAGCAACGACCAATCACCTTGCCGGAAGATCTATTGAGCAAATATCTTTCCAAGGAAGAGATCGGAGATTTCAATGTCAAACAAGGTATTTACAGTATTACGGTTTATGCTGAAAAATAGCAGGGGCTGTGGTTATTGTAGCTGCTGTTGCTCCCATAGTGACAGAGGCAACAGCAGCTGCCATAGCGACTACAGCACAAATCTGTTAGAGGGTTAGGAATCTTTATCCCTAACCCCTAACCATCAACGCTCTATGTTTTAATCTTCTTCGTCGGGAGCCAGGCGGACCAAAAGTCCTTCCAAAGCATCCGTCAAACGGATCTGACAGCCCAGCCGGGAGTTGTCTTCTACATTAAATGCCTGATCCAACATATCTTCTTCTGCCGCCGAGGCTTCATCCAGTTTGTGACTGCTCTCTACGTAAACGTGACAACTGGCACAAAGAGCCATTCCGCCACAGGTGCCTTTGACCGGCAATTCACTGGCTCGGCAGATTTCCATCAGGTTGAAGTCCATATCCGTTGGCGCTTCGATTTGATGGGTTGTTTCCTCCCGGTCTATGACTGTGATATTGATCATTTTTCTTTCGTATTAAAATCCCTGGACACCATTTACGGTGGTATATTTGAAACTCAATTTCTTATCCGGATAAATGTATTTGAAAGCGGATTGTACCATGATGGTGGCTTCGTGAAAACCACAAAGGATTAACTTCAATTTTCCTTCGTAGGTGTTGATGTCACCGATGGCATAAATGCCCTGTACGTTAGTGCTGTAGTCCCGGGTGTTGACCTCGATCGCATTTTTGTTGATGTTCAGCCCCCATTCGGATATAGGCCCTAATTTGGGAGATAATCCAAAGAGAGGAATGAAATGATCGGTTTCGACCCAGAATTCTCCTTCGGTTTTGTGTTTGACCTTAACGGCCGACAGTTGGTCGTTGCCAATGATGTCCATGGCCTGGGCTTCCGTAATCAGTCGAATCTGCTTGTTTTCGGCCAGTTCAATGACTTTGGCTACAGAATCGGGCGCACCTCTGAATTGACTGCGCCGATGTACAAGTGTTACTTCTTCGGCAATATCGGCCAAATGGATGGTCCAGTCTAGAGCGGAATCTCCACCACCGGCAATTAAGATCTTTTTCCCTTGATATTTGTTCGGGTCTTTTACCATGTAGTCGATGCCTTTTTCTTCGTATTTGACCAGATTTGGAATGGGGGGCTTGCGTGGTTCGAAACATCCTAATCCACCCGCAATGGCAATGACAGGAGCATTGATTTCAGTTCCCTCTTTTGTGGTCAATAAAAAGGAGTTATCATCCAGTTGTTGGATGGACTCGGCTCTTTCTCCCAGGGTGAAACCTGGTTTAAATGGTGCGATCTGTTCCATGAGTTTATCAACCAGATCTCCAGCTAGGATAGATGGATAACCAGGGATGTCGTAAATCGGCTTTTTTGGGTAAATTTCAGACAACTGACCTCCTGGTTGCGGCAATACATCTACCAGGTGACACTTCATACGCAAGAGCCCTGCTTCAAATACAGTGAACAACCCACAAGGTCCTGCTCCAATAATTAAAATATCTGTTTTTATCATTGTTCGATGGTTAAAATCATTGACTAATCAATTTATACTTCAGCTTCCGTTTTGTTGATAAAATAACCGGGATGCAGTCCGCATTCCTTTTTTTGCCGGCCCTTCCACCGACCCTCTCTACCGACTCCTTTGGAAGTACAGGGAATACATCCGACCGAACCGTAGCCCTGGCCTTCCAGGGGATGACGAGGAAGTTCAAATTCGTCGAAGTAGTTTTGGAAGGTTTCGTCTGTAATATCTATCAGAGGATGGAACTTGATGATGTCACCTTGTTTTTCGAAAATTCTCAGATGGGACCGAAACTTCGTTTGGTAAGACATCAGCCCGGAAATCCAAAGTTGGTGTTTGGCTTTAACGGGCTCTAAAGGAGCAATCTTGTTAATGGCACAACACATTTTGGGATGTTCCTGCCACCACATTTCATCTTTTGTCAATTTGTTTTCATTCTTCTTGGGACTCAGTGTTTCGATGTTTAATCCCAGCAATTGAGTTAATTGGTCTTTATAGTCCAGCGTCTCCTGGAAATGGTAGGTCGTATCGATGAAATAGACCGTATGTTGGGGTCTCACTTCGGTCAGCAGTTTCAGGATGACGGCAGACTTGGTTCCGAATGAGGACGTCATCAATATCTTAGTCGGCTCGAAGTACTGAAAAACCAGGCGAAGACGCTCTTCAACCGACAGCGGCTCGAAGATCTCATTTAGTTTTTCAATATCACTGGAAGAGAGGGTTTCAATGGCAGAGGGTCTGGGTTTGATTGCAGTTGCAGTGTTTAACATGTCGATTATTCTGATTTTTTTGAAAGTAGAGAAGCCGTTATCTCATTCAGTTGTTTGACTTTTTCGGTAAAGCCACCTTTTAACTGATCTCGAATAGCTCCTAACTGTAATAGTAGATCGTTCGTATCATCAGGGAGAATCTCCTCCAAGACTTGCCGGAATCGCTTGGCAAAGGTGGGGGATTTTCCATTGGTAGAGATGGCTACTTTTAAGTTGCCTTTCGTTACAATAGACCCAAGGTAAAAGTCGCATAGGTCCGGTGTGTCTGCTACATTGACGAGTTTGCCCTTCGTGTGTGCGGCTTTGCGAATTTGGGCGTTTAGCTCGCGGATGTTAGTAGCGGCGATCACCAATTGATGACCGTCGATATCATTGATTTCGAAATCCTTTTGGATGATGGTGACTCGATGGCCGGCCCGTTCCGAAAGCAATTTTTCGATTTCGGGATTGACCCAATTGGCAACTACCGTAATTGCTGCCTGCGGACTACTCTTGAGAATAAAGAATAGTTTTTCGTATCCTACTTCACCCGCTCCTACGATCAGCAGCTTGAGTTCATGAAGTTTGAGGAATATCGGGTACAGAGGATTGCGCCCCGGATTATTTTCCATAGGACAATTTTTTGACATGCTCGATGAAAGTACCGGATTCCTCTTGCTCCCAATCGCGGTGCAGTCCTACTGTTTTACCGATGACGATGATTCCCGGGGCACCAATTCCGGATTCAGTTACTATTTCTGCTATTTCCGCAACGGTACCAATGGCATAGCGCTCCTCCGAACGCGAACCGTTTTGGATAACCATAGCCGGGAGATCCCCTTTTCCTTTTGCTTGAAAAAGCTCGGTGATTTCACGCAGCTTTCGGATTCCCATTAAGATGATTACAGTCGAACGCGATTGGGCAGCCAATTGAATATCTTTCGATAATTCACCGTGGCGCGTCGTGCCGGTAATGACCCAAAAACCTTCACTGTACCCTCGGCTGGTTATAGGTACTCCCTGTAGAGCGGGCAAAGAAGTCGCGCTGGAAATTCCCGGCACAACTACTGGTTCGATGCCAAAAGCTCTTATATATTCTACTTCCTCATAGCCCCGGCCAAAAACGAAAGGATCTCCTCCTTTGAGTCGCACCACATGCCCGTATTGATAAGCGTATTGAATGATCAGCAGGTTGATTTCTTCCTGACTCTTATAGTGCGTACCGGCCCTTTTACCAACGTAGATTCGCAAAGCTTTTGCCGGCGCGAACGCGAGTAACTCCTTACTGGAAAGTGCGTCGTAGAGAACAACATTTGCTCTTTCCAGTGCCCTTAGACCTTTGATCGTCAGGAGTTCAGGGTCGCCTGGCCCCGCACCAACTAAAGTTATTTCCGGTTTAATATCTTGCATGTCTGTTTGTTTAGCTATTGTCAGCTTATGCTCTGTAATAATTGCCAACTACTAATTTGTCGGCTCCTCCTTCATTGCTCAATTGGCGCTCTCTGGTCTCGATTACCTGCTTGATGAACTGTTTTGCTTCCGCGTGGAACTGTACGGCAAATGCTTCCGTAGGTTCATTTTGATTAATTTGGAAAACCAGGGCAGCAAAATCTTGAATACTGTTGAAGCGGCCGGTTGCCACGAAGTGCTTTTGAAAATCGTCGGCAATGCCTTTGTGGGTATTACATTTGATGTCTTCGCTGAGGAGCATTGCCTTGGCACCGATGATCATCGCGGTGTAACTGTGATAGATGCTGTCGGCAGGGTGTGCTCCGGTCAAAGCCTCTTCGGCCAACTCCGTTTTCTGGAAGGCTTCGCTGATGATCGTACCGATTACGTCGAGTGCGACTCCAGCACATTCGCCGACGCCGATTGACTGTACATATTGTGCATCCTGTTCCCAGTCAAAGAAGTCAGTTTGCCCAAGGGTAGAGATATCTGCCAGAGGCTTCAGCAGATCATAGAAATAACGTTTGCCTTTTTCGTAATAATAGTCGTTGAAATAAGTCTGACCGTCAGAATTCAATTCGTAGTCATTCAATACAGAGCTCAAGGCTTGGGGAATGCGCTTGGTTGGTAATTTGATCACCTTTTCAGCTACGAAACCTTTACCATGAGGATCAACTCCGCCCCCGATTACTACTTGCATGGCGGGAATGACCTTGTTTTCTTTCTTGATCGAACTACCGTGGAAACCAATATTGGCAGCCATGTGCTGTCCGCATGAATTCATGCAACCACTGATCTTAATCTTTAAATTCCTTTCATTCAAGAGAGCGGGAAAATCCTCTTTGATAACATTCTCCAATTGCTTGGACAAACCGGTACTATTCGTAACACCAAGTGCACAGGTGTCCGTTCCTGGGCAAGCAGTGATATCGGCCGTGGAATCAAACCCCGGATCTGCCAGTCCAATTTCCTCCAATGCGTTGAATAGGTTCGGCAGATATTCCGGAAGGATGAATTTTACCAGAAGACCTTGGTTGACGGTCAATCGAATATCATCGGCAGCGTAAGTTTTGATGATCTGGGCAAGCTTTCGGGCTTCTTTAGCATGAATGTCGCCCAGTAGTACTTTTAATTGAGCGGCAAAGAAGCCCGATTGCTTTTGTTGAAAAACATTTGTTTTGATCCAGAGATCGTATTTTTCAGGATTATTAGGTTTTTCGATGGCCACCGTCGGCGCACTTGGAATATGGGTTTTGGGTCCAATGTTTTCGTCAATTGGAACAGATTGGTACTTTAATGCGGTTTTTTCGGTTTCTACCAAAGCCATAAATTGCTCGTATCCTAGTTTTTTGATGAGAAACTTCATTCGTGCCTTCATTCGCTTCTCACGCTCTCCATATCGGTCAAACACGCGAATACAAGCTTCCATGAAGGGAATGATTTGATCCGTTGGCAAAAACTCGTAGGCTTCGTGCGCGACAATGGAAACAGCTCCTAAACCTCCTCCGATCACTACCTTGAAACCACGGATTTCCTGGCCGTTCTCTACCTTTATTCTCGGGATAAAGCCAAAATCGTGAAAGTAGGTGAAGGCCGAATCTGCGTCACTGGATGAAAAAGCAGGCTTGATCTTCCGCCCCATATCCTGGCAAATGGGGTTGCGGAGGAAATATTCAAAAGAGGCATGTGCGTAAGGGGAAACATCGAACAATTCGTGGGGATCAATACCGGCTTTGGCCGAAGCAGTAATGTTTCTGACCGTATTGCCGCATGCTTCACGCGCTGTCAGACCATTTTGAGCAAGGGCAGTCCAAACGGCTGGTGAATCTTGTAGTTTGACGTAGTGCATCTGCACATTTTGCCGGGTCGTGATGTGCAGATTCCCGGTTGCCCAGCGCTCCGAAATGTCGGCCAAAGCCAAAAGTTGATCAGTGGTGATCTTACCGTAAGGGATTTTAGTGCGGAACATCTGAACCCCGAGTTGCCGCTGTCCATAGACCCCACGCGTCAGTCGGTAGTGCTTAAATTTTTCCTCGTCTTCCTGCCCTTGCTCAAAAGCAGTGATGCGACGAGAAAGTTCGATGATGTCTTTGCGGTCTTCATCCTGAACCGCTGTGAAATCGAAGTTTTGATGTTCCATGATCTTGTTTTAACCTAATTGAATAATGCCCATACGGTAAGCCCATCGTTCAAGGCTGAACCACCAGGTAGTCTTGGAATTGAAAGTTGAATTGCGATTGTTCTATAAAGGAGAAAAGCCTTCCCGGTTCCGGAAAGGCTTTTATATTTTATCTAACTTCAATGCTAAGTCTAGAGGCCTTGCCGGAACGTCATTCGGTCCATACAGCAACAACAACATGCGCAGCAACAGTTGCTGTTCATATTCATTGTCATTATTGAGTTTGGCCAAGGCATCATATCGCTTGAATTTTTGAAATTGTAAGTAAGTTCAATGCAATAATAAGCCGTTTTGAAGCAAAGAAACAAGTCTTAAAAGAATATTAAGATTTCCTTAAATTATGATGATTTGATCATGTGTTTATACGTTCCTGTGTTAGTTGTTTCGAATGTAAGTGCATTGTTGAATAACATAATTACTTCGAATGAATTTTTCGACAAACTTTATAAAGTATATCGGCCGTATTGTCCCAATTATATTTCTTTCGTTGGTTTTTTCCTTTTTCAACCAGTTCCTGACGAAGAGGTGCATCTTGATAAATTCGAATCATAGCGTGCGTGATTTCTTCGGTCTGACTCGGCGCAACCGTCAAGGCCGCTTCACCGGCAATTTCTTGTAAAGCCGAATTGTTGGAGGTAACAACCGGTATTTCACAATGCATGGCTTCCAGAACCGGCAAACCGAAACCTTCAAAGAGAGAGACATAGATCAGAGCAAGGCTGCTGCCCATGATCTTTGGGAGGTCTTCTTCAGGTACATAACCGAGGAAAGTGATGTCATTGCGACTCGGCAGTGAGCGCCATAAAGTTTGCACGGCCTTTGTTTGCCAGGCCAGGCGTCCGGCTATCAAAAGTTTGAGAGAGGTGGCAGTCTGTTGCTTAAACTGATCAAAGGCTGTCAGCAATCTTTCCAGGTTTTTACGTGGATGAACGGCCCCCAAATAGAAGAAAAACTCATGACCGTCTGCATATTTTTGACGAATGTTATTCTTTGTTTTTGAGTCGACGGGCTGGAAATTGGGGCGACAGCCATTGGGGGCTACCGTCATTTTGTCGGAATCAATACCATACTGTTCTTTAATGTCGGCTTTGGTGAAATGGGAGACGGTAACAACGTGATTCGCCCGATGCAGGAACTTGGGGACATAGTGATTGTAATAAGACCGGACCAGCCAGGGTACCTGTTTGGGATAATGGACGTGAGCAATGTCGTGGGTAACCATGACCGCCGGTATCTTGCTGCGAAGAGAGAGGTAGCCGTCGGGAGAAAGAAAGACATCCGGCTTATGCTTTTTTAGAGCAGCCGTAACCCCAATTTCAAACCAACTCCACCAGAGAACCGGATGGCGGGCCGGAGGGTGTACTACAATCGGGGAGATGTTGGAAGCAAAGACAAAATCGGGCAAAAAAGGCCGGTCGAATAAAAACAAGAATTCATCTTCGGGATGTTGTGTCACCATTCTTTTAACCACTTCATAAGTATACCAGCCAATCCCTTCCAGCTTGTTCTTCAGTAAAAAACGACAGTTGACGGCAATCTTCATCCGCCAAAGTTAGTGCAAAACCAGGCAACTTTTGATTTCGATAAAAGGTTTATTTTTACAAATATGCAACGAATGAATATCAAATATGGGCTGCTGCTAATAATGATTTTTGGAATGGTACCAATCTTCGCACAGCAAATTTGCTTCGGGAATTGTCAAGAGGCTTTCCAAAAGGTCAAAAGCAAAAATCCCATGACAAAAATGATGGCTGCGGGTAGGCTGTTAAAGGGCATGCAAGGGAAATGTGAATTGCCCGAATTCAGCGGCACAACTTTGACCGGAGACACTTTGAGCAAAGAAATGCTGAAGGGGAAAGTAGCAGTATTTAATTTCTGGTTTACTACTTGCCCCCCCTGCATTGGTGAACTACCGGGGTTAAATAGGTTGGTAGAAGAGTTTGGTGGTGAAGAGGTCGTTTTCATTGCCGTTGGGCGAGACCCGGAGCCGGAAATCCAACGGTTTCTAGAACAACGAACATTTAAATATCACCATTTGTCGGATGCAACAGCCGGAGAGCTCCTAGGGCAATTCTGCATCTTGGGAGGCTTCCCCACCAATATGGTATTCGATAAAGATGGCATCTTGAAACACATTTCGATGGGCGGTAGTCCAAGTGAAAACCAGGAAAAATATCACGAACTAAAGCCGGTCATAAAGCGATCGCTAAAGAAATAATCCAAACACCATGCAAAAAGCTGATATATTGATCATCGGTTCGGGGATCGGTGGGCTCACCACTGCTATTAAAATTGCACAAGCTCGGCCTGATCTGCAAATCAAAGTACTGACCAAAACCAATGAATCCGAAAGTAATACACGGTATGCACAGGGAGGAGTAGCGGCGGTTTGGGACTTTGATACCGATTCCTTTTCCAAACACATCGAGGACACACTCGACGCCGGTGATGGACTTTGCGATGATGACATCGTCAACATTGTCGTAAAGGAGGGCCCGCTTCGCGTGCAGGAAATTATTGATTGGGGAGCTCGCTTCGACAAAACTGCGACGGAAGAGTCATATGACCTTGGCCGGGAAGGAGGGCACTCCGAAAATCGGATTCTCCATTACAAAGACCTGACAGGTTGGGAGATCCAGCGTACCTTGGTTGCTAAAGCCGATGAATTTTCCAATATCGAAGTATTGGAACACTTTTTTGCACTCGACCTGATCACGCAACATCACATCGGTTATAATGTGACGCGACTGATGCCGAACATTGAATGCTATGGTGCCTATGTACTCAACAAAGAGTCGCACAAGATCGAGACCTTTCTGGCCAAAATAACGGTTGTCGCAACCGGAGGCGCAGGGCAGGTCTATCGCAATACCACCAACCCGGTCATTGCCACCGGCGATGGCATTGCCATGGCTTATCGTGCCAAAGGCTGGATTCAGAATATGGAGTTTGTTCAATTTCATCCAACGGCTTTATTCAATCCGGCTGGTGAGAATCCGGTCTTTCTGGTTTCTGAAGCAGTGCGTGGATTCGGAGGAATCCTTAAAGACCACAACGGGACGGAGTTCATGAAGAAGTACGATGAGCGAGAGTCACTCGCTCCTCGCGACATCGTAGCCCGGGCCATCGATAACGAGATGAAGGTTTCGGGTGACGAATGTATGTTTCTGGATTGCCGGCATTTAGATAAAGAAAAATTCATTGCCCACTTTCCCACGATCTACGATAAATGCCGGAGCATTGGTGTCGATCCGATGAAAGATATGATACCGGTGGTACCTGCTTGTCACTACGTTTGCGGTGGCATTCGCGTAGATGAGATGGGGCGAAGTTCGATCGGCAGGCTCTACGCTTGCGGTGAATGCACTTGCACCGGACTACACGGTGCCAATCGGTTGGCTTCCAATTCTCTTTTGGAAGCCCTCGTTTTTGCTCACCGGATCAAAGACGACATCATTGAAAAGGTCTCGTCGATCCATTTCAAACAAGGTATTCCCGATTGGAAAGCTACCGGTACCATGCAACCGAAAGAAATGGTGTTGATCACACAGAGTCAAAAAGAACTCAGAGAGATTATGAGCAGTTACGTCGGAATTGTTCGCTCTGACATACGGCTCAAACGCGCCATGGATCGTCTCTGGCTATTGTACCAGGAAACGGAATCGCTCTATCATGCCTCTCATATTTCGCCACATCTGTGCCAATTGCGCAATTTGATTACCATTGGTTATCTGATTTCGCGCTCGGCGGCGATGCGGCGGGAGAGTCGTGGACTGCATTACACTACGGATTACGGAGAGAAGTTGGCTTTTATTCAGCCTTCGATTCTTTAGTTAGGACAACCCGCTAACTTTCTAACTCAAATAATCATCCTTTTAACGGTCTCCCAAACCAAAGGCGATTCATAACCCTTATTAATGAGGTAGACCGCCACTTTCTTCCGTTTGATAAAGGAGTCTTTTTCTTTGACCGCTTTGGCCTTTTTGGAGACCAATTCTTCCAACTTCTGTTGATAGGCTTCTTCTTCGATTTCCTCCATACCTTTCTTGATACAATAAACCGAAATGTTTCGTAACTTTAATTCACGTTCTATCTTTTTTCGGCCCCAGTGTTTGAGCCGAAATTTCCCACGGGCGTAAGATTTTGCAAAACGTTCTTCATTTAGGAAATTTTCACTGATCAGATCGACCATGATGTCTTCCAGGTCATCCCCATAGATCTGCAAGCTAAGGAGCTTAGAGCGGACTTCCTGGTGGCACCGATCTTGGTAAGCACAGTATTTTTGTAAAAGAGCTAAAGCCTCTGATTTTGTGGGTGTTCGCTTCATTTATTAAAGAAAAGTTAACATTTTTGCCGACTGGAGGGTGTCTTTTTACACTATCTTTCGTCAGAACAACAAAACCGCTTATTTAAACATAAAATCTAAAACACTAAAATGGAAGAGAATTTAAAAATTATTGATCAAATTACTGCAAAAGCGATTGATTATGCTCCAATGGTTGTTGGTGCACTGCTAACCTTGATCATCGGTTTTTGGATAGCCAACCGTATTTCCAAAGGTCTGGGGAACATGATGGCCAAAAGAGGGGTCGACCCAACGGTACGTCCATTTCTGACTTCACTGGTTAGTACGGGCTTGAAAGTAATGGTCCTGTTGGCAGCAGCAAGCATGTTTGGTATTGAAACCACTTCTTTCGTCGCCATTTTCGGTGCTTTAGCATTTGCCATTGGCATGGCTCTACAGGGAAGCCTCGGCCATTTTGCCAGTGGGGTATTGCTGTTGGTGTTCAAACCTTACAAAGTGGGAGACTTGGTGGAAATTGGCGGTGGTAACGTCGGTACGGTCGAAGCGATTCAAGTTTTCAACACGGTCCTGGCAACGCTGGATAATAAGAGAATCATTGTTCCCAATGGGGTGGTAACGAGCAATATCATTACCAACATCTCTGGTCAGGGCATCATTGGCGTGGAATTAACCTTTGGTATTGGTTATAACGATAGTATTGATAAGGCTCGGGAAGTGATCCTGCGGGTAGGTAAAGAGTGTCCTTATATTTTGGATGATCCGGCACAAGGTGTAGTTGTTGCAGAATTGGCCGATAGTTCTGTAAATCTTGCTACCCGCCCATTCTGTAAGAGCGAGGATTATTGGGATGCTTTCTTTTACATGCAGGAGAACGTCAAGAAAGCATTCGATGCGGAGGGAATCAGTATTCCTTTCCCACAAATGGACGTTCATCAGCAAGCTTAACAAGCAAGCAGCTGGTTAACACAAATAAAAGAGACGGGCTGTCTGGATGTATTCCGGACAGCCCGAATTTGTTTAAACAATCTTATTGTTTAGCCAGCAGATCTCTAATCTCTGCCAGCAAGTCCTCAGTGGTGGGTCCGGGAGGTGGCGCCGGTGCCTCTTCTTCGGCTTTCTCGGTCATCTTGTTATAAGTGCGGACAATCATGAAAATGACAAACGCAATGATCAGAAAGTCGATCACTGTCTGAATAAACTTACCATAACGGATGGCTACCTTAGCCTGTGTGACTTCACCCGCTGCATCGGTTACTTCCGGTTGCAATACCATCTCAAGCTCGGTGAAATCAACGCCGCCCATGGCCAGTCCTATGGGAGGCATGATAATGTCGTTGGTGAAAGAGGAAACGATCAAACCGAAAGCTCCTGCAATAATGACGGCAACGGCCAGATCCAGCACGTTCCCCTTCATGATAAATGCCTTGAACTCTTTAAACATCTTTTTAAGTTTTTGCGTATGCCTGGGCATACCGCGAATTGGAAAATCATTTTGTTGTGATGACAACAAATATAAATATGAAACTATCTGTACACGATTTATGAATATGGGAACAAGGCGCAGCCGATGAATACTGCCGTACTAAGTCGAAATAGTTGCCTGGTTTTTGGAAAAGTAAGTGGGTATGAATTGATGGGTAAACAATAATAATGAAATGGAAGCAAAAAGACTATTATATTGTCAGAAAAAATGATTAAGCAATCGACTGTTGTTCTGATCAGCCTCCTGATTTCGTCTTGCACACTCTTTGCTCAACCGCGTTTCTTGCTGATGCAAAAGGAACTGCAGGATACCCTAAAGGAGTTTCTTCAACAACAAAGTATTCCCGGCGCCACTGTTGCCGTTGTTTTACCCGATGGTCAACTAATCAGCATTGCTGCCGGCCATGCCGATAAAGAAGTTAACACCGCGATGCCGGTCGGTAGTCGCATGCTTTTGGGGAGTGTGGGCAAGGTCTTTGTCTCCGCAGTTTTCCTGCAACTGGTTGATGAAGGTAAGATTAGCCTCGACGACAAGGTCAGCACGTACTTCAAAAACACTAATTGGTACCATCGGCTGCCCAACGCCGAAGAGATGACGGTCCATTCCTTACTCAACCATACGAGTGGCCTCCCACGTTACGTATTTGATAAGGCATTTGTGCATCAGGTCAAAGCAGATCCGATGAGGCCGTGGACGCCAACCGAATGCCTCCGGATCCTTCTGGATCGGCCCGCCAAACATCCGGTAGGTCGCGGCTGGGGTTACTCCGATACCAATTATCTGCTCCTGGGACTGATCATTGAATCAATTACCGGCCAAAGTTATTACGAAGTGTTGCAGCAAAGGGTCCTAGACCCTTTTTACCTCCGCAATACCTTCCCCAGTAATCAAAGAAATTTGCCTGGCCTCACCCAAGGATATGTCGGTAATGATTTCTTTGAGCTGGGAAAGGAGAAAACCGTCAACGAAGAGGGTCTCTACTTCATCAATCCCCAATTTGAATGGACGGGAGGCGGCCTGATGACCAATGTAGAAGACATGGCCTACCTGCTTAAATGGCTACATTCCGGAAAGATTTTGACGCCCTCCACCTATCAAATGCTGATCGCGGCCGTAAACTTCCAACGCGGACAACCCGCCGAACAGGGCTATGGCCTGGGGACCTTCGTTTGGAAGTCAGAGCTCGGCACCAGTTACGGCCATGGCGGCGTCATGCCGGGTTATTTCACCCAAATTGAATTCTTCCATGATCATGGGTTTGCCGTTGCCTTTCAGATGAATACCGATAAAGGCAGTGTAAAGGTTAGTCATCAACATGTTTTAACCCTGGCTACCATTGTCGAAAGATTTTTGGAAGACCAGTGATCATTCTCATGAGCGCTATTATCTAGAAAGAATCTTGCTTGGTGCGGGGAAATTGAATATCTTTGCGGTCCTGATGATTTAGGAGGCCTTGCTATTCAGGGTGTTAGTTTCAATAGCCTGGAAAAAAGCAGTCGTCTCATTTAAAAGGATCATTAGAGTGAAAAAACAAACTGTAAAAAATAATCCATAAGGTCCTATAGCTCAGTTGGTTAGAGCACCTGACTCATAATCAGGGGGTCCAAGGTTCGAGCCCTTGTGGGACCACAGTGAAATTAGATAACTCGTTGGAAAACAAAGAACAAAATATCAGAAAAAATCCTGCATTGTCCTTTGAGTTGTCGTTTTTAAGAAATTCAAATTTAAGGGAAGAAGGTCAGACTTGCTAGTTTGGCCTTTTTAGATTTCAGAGGAAAGATCACTCAAAGCCAGGCGAGGAATAGGTGGAGAGCTGAATGTCTCAGAATACATTGACGGACAGGGCCAGAACTACCAATTTCCAGTAGGGAGAGAGACTGCATCAAAATATGAACTAAAGTTCCTTACGATGAAGAAAATGAAATCTCCTCACTTAACTATCAAAATATCACTAACATTTCTCATCGTGTTTTCGAAAAGTAAAAAGAAGGCCATCGACAAACCAGCTTTTCACGATGACCTTCCCCAATATGATTTATAAATCGTAAGCGGAAAGGCTCAGACTTTTCTGAGCCATTTGACCAGTTTAATTTCCATTCATTTTCTGATATTACCTCCATAATTCAAATTGGTTTTATCCAATTTATTTGGTTGAATAATTTGGATAAGATTCATTCGACATGATAAAAGAGTACACCGGTAAATAGAGTCTTCCGTGATGACCAAGAATAGATGAGTGTGTCATTCATTTATCATATTTCAAATATCCGAGTGTGTCAGTAAACAACATTTGAATTTTTCTTCTTGAAAATCAGGTAGTTGAAAAAAGAGCAATGAATTGTAACTTGTGTAGTGCTGTTTTTTACAGGTGCTAAATTCATGACTTCAATCGACCAGTTTCTTCAAAGCATCAAATCAGTTTCAGAAAGTTGAGGGACAGATTCTGTACCTAAGAAAAAGGTAGTTTGGACAATTTGGTGGCTTTTCCGAATATTCGTATTTTGATGATCACCACAGTCCAGACCTTAATTCACAAAATTACCTCTACGTGTTTGCACCGAAAAAATCACGCAGTAGGAAATTTCGAAAAACCGGCCGATAAATTGACAACTTGACGATGTTCGAAAAAAGAGAACATTCATTTACGCTGTGCTAGTCACTTAGGTGTTTTTCACCATACTTAACAAAAAACTCATGTAACCAAAAAGGTTGGAATATGTATTTTGAGTAATTCGAATTGGCAGGATCAATATCGATAGTCCCGGATAGGTCCAATACATTTTTGACATTGAAGCGATACTCAGTACCCAAATATTTAACGGTTAATTCTTCCATCGCACTAACATCAAAGAATCCAGTCTTTGGATCAATGCGCTCCAGGTATTCCGTAGCAATTTTTGCAAAAATACAATAGTACAGATCAGTGTTGGTATCTTGAGGTTTAGGCCTGTTGTGTGTTCCGGCATTTCTGATGAAGATACCATTTTTAAGGGTGTTCATTAATTCATAGTCATCAATCATTGAGTAATCTTGATCGGGATTGCTATAGATGTAATCAACTAAATCCAGTCCATTTGAGCTATTAATAATTGATTGTTTGAGAAAAGGTTTTTCGATAAGTATTTTGATCAAATTTTGTTGAACTTTCAAGCGATCTCTACCCGACAATGGCGGAATTCCTTTTTCTTCCGGATAATAGTCCATCCAATTATCCGTTCTCATTTTAACGTCTTCGAAACTGCCAAATTCTATGGGCTTTAAAGATTCGATCAGCTTTACGCCATTCCTACCAACGGTCCGCAAAGAGAATAATTCAGGTCTTGCCAAAACAATAATGTGTTTTAATTGCAGGGAATCCCTATTCTCAATTTGAGTTAGGATATCTTTAGCTTTGTTAGGATGGATTTCATCAAGGCCGTCAATAATTAATACTGATTTTGAGGTGTCCAACAGCGAAAATAAGGACCGGTAGTCTTCTTTAAATGAAGGTAGTTCATTTAGCGTGATTTTACTATTATCTGCATTATCGACCAATTGCAAATTGGGTTCCTGTCTTTTTGTTATTCCTATTGCTGACAGATCTTGAGCAGATTTCTCAACGAAGTCCTTTTTGATATCCAGAATAGATATTTTTTCGCTGGATAGTATCTCTTTGATGATGCTTAGTCCAATCCAAGACTTTCCATAACCTGCTTCAGCGGGGACATAGGTCAAACTGGATTTTTTTGTTTTTAAGTCCTCCAGTGTTTCTATGAAATCGGGATTTGCTACTGTAAAGTACTTCAGAATTTCGTCATATTTAGCAGGTCCCTCGGGAGTTAGGTCGTAATTTATATTCTTGAGTGCCAGGTAATAATTTATTAAATTATGAGATGTATCAGGTACATAGTCTTCTTCGGGAGGAATTAGTATTACCGGAATATCACTGCCCCGGAAATAGATGACGATTGAAATTATTGCGACCGACCAGACCAAAATCATGAATAATATTATGACGACAAATGCTTGCGCCTTTGTAAGTATGGGAAATATTTTTTTTCGTATGACTCCCCTAAATAGTATAAGGAAAACCCCCAAGGCCATTCCGGCGATTCCGGCGATTAGTCCCCATTCTTTAAGGATCGACGTTACATAACTATTTGGCTCCATTCTGTATACAGTTTTGAAATTTTGTCAACAATTTTCAATTTGATCTGGCTTGATCGGATTCACCGCTGGAAGCGATCCGGCTCGCCGATCCGGCCCAGTGACTGGATCGGCGAGCCCGATGCAAATTCGACAAGCCATTCGGGCGGAAATGCTGCGAGCCGAACAATCGGCCCGCAGAGGTTGATAATGATTGGTGAAATTTTTCGTTTTTACTTTGCCCCCAACTTGATCATCGGGATATCCCAACTCACTCGAATAAGTAATTTAAGAGCATTGTCCTGCTTATCGGAATTAGTCGCCGAAATCCCACGGAGCTCCGGGGTATACTGAATACCTGCCGCGGCAGTGATAGGGGAATTTTTAAATCCGTGATGGATGGCAAAGCTCGGAGAAAAGATCTGCGCTAAAGTAATCTCCTCCGGCAGGGCAGAATCGGAGTCGGAAAGGCGGTAGTTGAAAGCGGCGCCAATATCGGCAAAACCAAAGAACAGTCCCCACGATGCTCCTTTCTCGATAACTACCCGATCATTCTTGATGGCTGCTTCCGGATTAAATTCGGTAGTGCCGACTAGTGAGATTCGCCTGTGATTGCCCCAACTCCAATCAAAACCGATCGGGGCTGAAATGCCCACATTCCCATTCCATTTGGTGGAATTGGATTGTAACTGCTCGATTCCGACGGCGACAGAGGGAACACCCATGAGGGTAAAGCTTACCACGGATTTTCGCTTATCCAGGTAGGAGAAACTGGTCACATTTCTCTTGATCGCTTCTTTGACGTCATCGGAGTTATCGGCTGTTACAATGTCTACCAGCAGCGTACCGTATTGTTGCAGGGGAGCGATAATACGCGGGATCACATCTGCATTCACTCCGCTTTCCCGCAGGATTTCATTGATCAGCCAAATGCCGTTGGTCACAATATAAGCATAGTTCTTTTTGTGAATGGACTTGTACAGGTCGACGATCCGTTCCGCAATTTCTATGCTTTGGCTTCCCGGAATAATCTGGCCCAGATCGGAATTGGCCAATTTCAGAAGCTCCAGAAAGTGCCCCATCAGGTCGGCGTAGTGGATCGGCTGGATTTGTTCTTCTGACAAAATAATGTCGATCTTGTGTAATAGGTTTAAATAGGGTAACAGTCGATCATTCCAAAGACTTTGGATATCGGTAGGGCTCGGTATCGCAGTTTTGCCTACCTGAGTGAGGCCGACCCGGTTAAGAAAACTATTGAAAGCATCTGGATTTTGGTGGTATAACAGGGCGGTAAAATAAGTCAACTCTTCCGGCGTATCCATCAACCTAAGCTCCTCGAATGATATCCAGGCGTCTTGACGGGCTGATGGTCCGAACGGGCTGCCGGTGTCATCTTCTCTATCTCTCAGGTTACTCTGGATCAAATTGAGAATGCTGACTACTTCATGGTAATCTCGGTAATCATTTCTTCCTTCATATTCTTCTTCCAGATAAGCAAGGACATCGATGGGATGCGTACCACCGATTAGTTGTTCGGCGACGTCAAGGCCGAAAACAAATGCCCGCAAGGCGTTAGAATTTGGCAGGACGGTGATCAATGAGTTACGAGCAGGAGACGGCTGCTTGATAAAGCTCCTGAAATTTTTCATCAGGTTCCTCAGGTCCTCCTCAAAGGCTTCCTTATACTTACTTCCCAATGATTTGTAATCAAAAACATCCGCTGACTGCAGAAATTCGTGGGTTTTCGGTAATAGAAGGGCTAGGGCCCCCTGGCCGACCTGTTCGAGTTCTTTCCTGAACCTGTTGATGTATAGCGTAGTAGCTTCTTCACGAAACCGCTCGGCAAGAAATTTGGCGGTGGCATCGACCACTTGCGAGACCGTTGCCGCCGGAGACAAGGTCGCATTTGGAGCAGCCAAAGCGGTGGATTGCCGCAAATCGATTGCTGCCGCACTTAATTTATTTAACAGCTCTTCAATCTCTGCTGAAGAAATCTCTTGTGAAAATGGACAATCGATGAAGTCATTTATCCTAATGTTGCCTGTCAAGGCGGCTTTGACCTCCGGGATTGTTGCTTCGCGTTCGACAAGTGAATGGATGGTCAACGCATCCCAAAAAGCATTTTGTCCTACAGCTTTAGTAAAGCCGCTCAGACAAATAGCCAGGTGCCACAAAATTACCTGCCTCCAGATGTGTGTTTTCATAACGTATGATTTAAAAAAGTGGTGTTTTCGATCATTTCAGCACAAAGCCCAGCCGGTGGCATGTAAGCTCTAAATGCAGAGCCAGCGCAAACTCGGCGTAGTGCATTGCGTTTTTGGGGTCTCCCGCAAAATTCAGCCCCACGCCTTCTCCCGTTGATTCATCAAACCAGACTGCTCCCGAATCGCCTGAAAAGGATATTTCGTCATCGGCCGATGCAGCCGGATCAAGTGATATCAGGCGGAAACCATCCATGCCGATGCCGGGGTTTCTGGCACCGGTGAAGTAACGTCCGATACCGTCGACCCTACCTCTTGTAACCGCTGTCGTTCGGCCGGATTTTGCCAGTATATCTCCTAATTTTACCGGCCTCAGGGACGTGATCACCGGTTTGCCGCCTTCGTCAAACAGGACTTCTTTCGTACGCCTCCGTTTCGATGTAAGTTGAACCAGAGCTGCGTCCAGCCCCCTGATCGAGTGTTTCAAAAACCCGATCGTATCCCTTCTCCAAATTCCCTTGTCTTCGCCGGGCCCGGGTTGCATTAAGTAGGTTTCCCGTCCGGGGCGGTAACGACCAAAGAGGTGCCGGCAGGTCAAGATAGCGGGCCGGCCGCCTCTGCGATCAACACCGATTAGCCCCAACGTTCCGGTGCTAGCACACCCAATGCTAATACCGGGCCTGAGCAGGGGGTGCCTTTTTCGCCACCGCAACTTCGGAACGATCCTTTTCTCGATACCTTCGGTTTTGAAGAACAATAGTTGAATCGCCTCGTCCGGTAGGAGACGAGTCATATCTGTTTCCGAGGCATTGAGAAAATGCACTCTTACGCCAATGTTTTCGGTTGGTAATTGATCCACAAAATGAAAACCAACATCTATTCCCAACAGACCGGGGCGACGCAGGTAAGCAACAAACGCCTTATTGATCAATTCCTTGTATTCGGAGAAGTTTACTTCGACCATCCTGACGTCTAATTTTGAGAGCCCATAAAACGGAAGAGCTCTTCTTGAGTAGGTTGCAGAACCAAGCTGACCTCTTTCATTCCGACAGCGACTTTCACCGCAGTCGCACCTCCGAAGACAATGTCCTTATAGTTAAATTCCCCCCGTAGCTCGTAATTTCCCTCGACCACGTCTCCAAAGGAAAAGGAACCCGATTGATCCGCATTCGTAGACTTAATCACGGCGGGATTGTCGGTCGCCGACAACCATAAAGCAGCAGTACTGAAATCTACCTGATCCACTATGAGGTCGGTTGAGGCGAGCACAATTTGGCCCTTAAGCGCTACTCTTATCTGTCCTGCCGCACTTCTTCCCAACGGGTCGTTCTCTCCACCCAGTGGTAGAATGACGTCTTTGAGGCGCCGCAACAATTCAACGGTTCTTCCGGAATAGAATCCCAGAATGAAAGCCAAAACAATGGCCCAGCTGGATATATCGTCAACTACGATGCTGCCATCACCGAAGAATACTTCGATACTCAGGAAAATGACAACTGTACTCAGCGGAGCATAGATCAACTTTGCAATATGAATGGGCACCTTCGTGATCTGGAATTCATCTTTGCTGATGGCTTCGCTAACCCGGTACAGAATGCTGGCGCCCACACCGAACAACGACCACAAGATCAATTCCAGGAACACACAAGTACCGCAAAGCCAAAAGAAACTATCAATGGTGAAAGGAAGGGTGGGAAGTGCAGCTCTCAATTGTGCGCGCTGGTAATCGTCCAATCGTTCTTTAATCTCATTTCGGATGACTTCCTGATCTTGCCTTCCCGGGTACAGTATATCGGCCAGATAGATCGCAACCTGGGTACGGGATTCTGCACCTCCAACGCTATCGTCCAGGATTGAATTTATGACGCCCAATTGTTCCTTGTCAAGATATTTCAGCTCACTCCCTGGCATGACAAGATGAAGAACAATATACATGGCAACGACGATAGTAGTGGCAATGGTAGCTACATAAAACCACCACCGTTCATGAGGTTTAATATAGGTCAAAACGGAAATTATTAGGTTATGAATCCGACACGAATTCGCCATCGTGCCCTGATCTCGCAATTTATCCCGAAATGACAATATTGGGAAATACATAATTGGCTGTATGTCCAGGTATTTTTTGGTATCTTGCTTCGTATATAATTGATTATAAATTTTTTATGAAATTTTCTGTCCAAAGAAGGTCTATTGAAGATTCCAAATTGATACAAACCCTAAGGGGTTTTTCTCAAAAATCCATTTCAGAACTTGGGAAGTGGCTCGACTCTCCTTTCTGTAACTCCCAGAAAAATCTCGGGGATTTTTATGCCTTACTTCTGCCTCATTTTCCCAGGTTCAATTCCGGTAACCTGGATAAAGTATTGTTGTTCGATCAATTGTTTCCTGCGTCTGTCGAAAAGGAAGATTCGTTTAAAGACAAGCGAATAAGAAACCTGATGACCGATATGTTGCGGCAAATCGAACGCATGTGGGTGGTACAAAAATTGCATAATGACCGGGATTTACAGTTAAAGCTGCTGGGAGAGATATTTCTCAGTAAGGCGGAGATCCCTTCCTTTGAACGGGTCTTCGGTGAAAGACTCCGAGCCTTGCAGGTCAATGAAAAAAAAAGTTCGGAAGATCTGTTGGGATTGTATGAGACCAATGCTCAGACTTATTTTGGCGCCGAATCCATACACAAAAAGAAATTGAGTGTGATCCCGGAAGCACTGCATGAAGCAGACCGGTATCTCGACGAATTTTACCTGCTTTCCAAATTAAGGATCCTTGCCGAGATCAATGAACGAAAATATATTGTTGGGAGGGCCAAGGATACCGGTATTGGAATGGCCCATTTGAATGATCTGGCCAAAAAATCCGATCATCCGGTCAGCAGATATTACCTGTCGAACCTGCAAAACGAGGCCAAAACTGAACTGGAACAGATCCGGGAGAAGAAAAATTTTTACCTCGCCAACCACCAGGATATGCCGACTAACGATCAAAAGGATATTCTAATGCTGTTGATTAATCAGGTGATGCGCAATACTTTTCTCAATCTGCGGACCAAGCTTGAAGTCCTGTTCGAGTTGTTCCAAACCGGGTTGGAAAACGATGCTTTTTTGGAAGGCGGAAAAATGACATCTACCACTTTCGCTAACATTGTAACGGTCGGTAATCAAATCGGGCAAACAGCAACGATCCGGCAATTCATTGATACCTACCTTTCCCGTTTATTGCCGGAGGTGGCCCCGGAGGCGCGCCGTTGGAGCCTGGCTCACTCTTGCTACTATCAGGGGCAATTGGATAATTGTCAGGAATATCTCGACCGCAAACGGTTCAGGTCGAAGGCCTTTGAATTCCGTGCCCGGATACTCCGGCTCCAGTTCTATTTTGACCGTTCGCTCGAACCCACCAGGTTTTCGGAGGTATTCATGGATTACACCTACGCTTTTGAGCAATTCATCCGGCGTGATTCGGTATCCACCGAGAAACGGAAGGAAAGCACCCGAAACCTTATTCGCTTTGCCAGGCGGCTCTTATTGATCCGGATAAAGGGCAATCACATCAGGGAAGAGATCGAGTGTTTTCGGCTCGACCTGGAGGCGGTAAAGAATATTCATGCAAAACTTTGGCTCATGGAGAGAGCGGACCGGATATAGGGATTGCAATATCCGGCCCTGTCGGGATAGGTCTACAGATTATCCCATAATCTCTTCTTCGCTAATAATAGCAAGTCTCATAAGGCATTGATTTTTAGGGCCTCAGAAGTAGTACTCCCAGGCTAGATGAAGGAATTAGATTAATGGTGAGATCGATCTCGAATTGTTGGTACTAAAGTATTGCGGAATGCACTCGGGTGAGGGAATACTTGACGGGGATACAAGGTAAGCTTACGAGTAGGGGCGTTTTTCTAACGAGCTTTATTCGAGGGTAGGCAAAAAGAGCTGAATTTTAGTGCCAATGGGTTGGTTGTTCGGGTCAACCAGATCAACGATATTAAGATGGGCTTGAGTCGTTTGTTTTTTGGAGAGCAAATCCAACCGGCGTTGGGTAATGGATAGGGCTTTAGATGCATGGAGGTTGGTTTTCATTTTTTGTGGGGAACTTCGGCCTACACCGTTATCCTCTACTTCACAAAGCAGGTGCCCGTTATTAGGTAGGAAGCGGATTTGGATCAGGCCGGTTTCTGCTTTCGGTGATATACCATGCCAGATAGCATTTTCAACGAACGGCTGCAGGATCATTGTTGGCAACAAAGTATCGTCCGGGTCAATGTCCGGATGAATATCAAAGTGGTATTCGAGAGATTGTCTGAGGCGCATGGATTCTGTCTTCAGATAAAGAGTAAGCAGGTCGATTTCTTCCGTGACATCGGTGAAAGCCTGTTCGGATAGTTCAAGAATACGGCGCATCAGGCGAGAGAAACGGTGAAGATAGTCATTGGCTGTATCGATGTCCTTTTGAAGAATGTAACTGCTGATCGAATTCATGCTGTTGAAAATGAAATGTGGATTCATCTGCAACCTTAGTACAGCTGTTTCGGTTTCGGCGACGAGTTGTTTGTACTCTGCTTCTCTTTGTTTGAATTCCGCTTCCTTTCGTTTGAAAGTTTCCTGTTTTCTAATTTGATATAAGCGGTATCGATACAATCCGTAGATCAAAGCAATTAGAGCGAACCAAGCTATAATTCGGGCCGTCCGCGTTTGATACCAAGGAGGCCGGATGTCAAAATAATAGGATTTTGGGGTATGTGTCCAGACATTATCGGAATTGGCTGCATAAAGATCAAGCTGGTATTCACCAGGAGCTAGAAGATTAAAGGTCACTGGGTTGGAATTGCCAATCGTTATAGTATCCTTACCATCTCTTATCAGGCAATAACTTATCTGATTCAGATTAGGATCACTGAATTCAAGGATGGCGAATTCGAATGTGAGAGAATTTTGATTATACTGTAATTCTTGAGACCTACTGCCTTTTTGAAACAATCTTTTGTCAACCGGCTGGTTATTTATCCTGCAATCAATAAGATTAATTTTTGGGAGGTTTGAATTTAATTGCACACGGTATGGATCGATGACGGTAATACCCCGGTCACCGCCAAAATAAATGCTTCCATTGCTCGCACATAAACTTGAATTTTCGTTATACTGCATCGAAAGTAGTCCGTCACTCTGGGTGAAGTGCTGAACTGAATCTGTTTTGGGAAGATAGCGATAGATTCCCCAGTAAGAGCTAAGCCAGATATTACCAAGGGAATCTTCGACGACATCAGTAAAAGCCCGATTCAGTTGACCAGTATTACCAGATATTTTATTGGCAGAGCGCTTAGTGGGATCAAATTTATGAAGACCGGTACTGCTTGCCAACCAGAAAAAGTTTCCCTGCGAACTGGGCGATATCCCGTTTACAATGCCAACATTGCTAACGGAAGGTAGTTCGAGGAAACCCTTCTCAAGATCGAACATGCGGAACGTATTGTTTCCTTGTGAAAGCAGTACCAATTTTGAAGCTGAATCGTAAAATAACTGAGCCGGTAGATCACATTCAATGGCTTGGAGACCTTGATTTGCTGTACGAAATTCCTGACCTTTGTATACTATGTGCAAATGATTTAAGTCCATAATCACGAATTCCCTCTCAGTCAGTTGAATCATTTCAACGGCACGATTTGCAGCATTCAAGATTTGATTGCACTCATTTGTCTCGGGATTCCAAACAACTACGGATGAATCGGTTAGGATCCAAATATCCTTTGCTCCGTCTATAAAGGTGTTCCATATCTTCTTATCTCGACAACAACATTGAATTGCCTGCTGAAAGGGGTCCTCAAGCTCATTATTGGCCACAATGGAATGGGTGAAAACTCCCTGGTTCTCGGTCATATAATGAATGTTCCCCTCCGGAGATTCAAATATTGAGGTGACCCGAAAAACGGGTTGCCGGCTAATTTCATCCAAAGAAAATAGCTGTTCAAATTTCAAGTTCTTCAGGCTGAGGTAAAACAAACCCTGATCAAGGACAGATATCCATAAGTTCTCTTGTTGATCGACGTAAATTTTGGCGATGCCTTCCAAATTGCGCAACTGATCTTCAATGAGAAATAATGGATAGTGGGCCACAAAGTCCCTTTCATATTTGTCAAAAAGCAAGAGTCCTTCACCCCAGGTGGCTACCCACAAATAACGTTCGCTCCAGCCTGCGACATCCCTGTAGTCCAAGCGACCGGCATCCTTATGGGTGTACAATTGGGAGTTAAATGGCCGCTCCGGATTGAAGTGGATCAAACCGATTGGCGAAGGAATCCAAAAAGACTGTGGTGACTCGATTTCCAGGAAGGGAATGAAGGTCGGTGGCAGGTTCGTTTGGGTAGAATCCGTAAAAAAACTATCTCTCACAGGAGAATGATGATCGTCGTAAGTTAATATTTCAAAACCTTTCCGATGTTCAACTAGGGGACTTGCAATTTGCTTAACGACCCCCGATTCATCCTCAAGCGCATAAGCAGTGTATGTATTGTAAGCGTGCAGCGCTTCTTTTGGTTGAATCGCAGCATGAATATCGAGACGATAGATTTTTTTATCGGCGATCATCCAGATAAAACTGTCCCTCTCCAAATGGAAAACATAATGATAAGAATTCTTGTCCGTCGAAAATTGCCAGCTTTCAATCGAATCCGTTTCCATAGTAAGGCGGTTCAAGGCGGTACTGGAACTAAACCAATAATTATTGTACTTATCCTGAAAAACTTTGCTGGTGATGTTCGGATCGAGATTTAAGTCCGCTATACTGGGTCGATACAATTTAACTTTGTGGCCATCAAATCTGTTTAAGCCGTCCCGACTACTCGTCCAGAAAAAACCGGTTCGGTCGATCGTGAAATGCATGTTCAGTTCATTCGACAAACCGGTAGTCTGATCCAATTTGTTCAAGACGAGACCTTGACTTAAGAGAAGCCGGAAGGAAAAAAAGGACAGGCAGATAAGAAAAACAGCAGAATTCTTCAAGCTAGACATAGGGTAAGGCAATGACTAGCTTGAAGATATGAAATTTAAGAAAAAGTGGCTTTTTTACGTCCGATGCCATCTGGGGGGCCAAAAAATGTCACTGATCAGGAACTGGCTTTTTCCATCAGGGTAGCCGACGCGGTGATATCCATAAACCGGCGCTAAAACATAAGTGACCCCGTAATAATACATGGGGGGATCGTGAGGAGGCTTGGGGGCATCTATTTCCAGGTTAACGGGCAAAAGCGCGATCTTCGATTGTTTGGTTTCATCTAACAAGCCCCATCTTTTCAAAACAGAGACACTGAAATAAGTGCCCATATTTAGGTCGTCGTAACTAGTACTTTGCTTGATGTTTTCTTCGGGTTTGAATTGTTCCACCCATTCCAGGAAGGTGCTTTTATCCGTTCCTCTATAATTTCTTTTGATTGAAGGGTCCGCCAGCCAGTGCAAATTCGTTTTCTGCCTAAATCCTTTGATCCCGGATAAGTCGAGGTCAGCGTCGGCATCTGAAGAAAAAAAAGTGTTGTCCCAGTGGAAGTCGCTCTTACCGGCGCTATTCGTAAACTCGCCTACCGCCAAAGCTGTCGAAAATTCCGTAGTGCCTTTCTTGTAATTGCAGATTGAATGGGAGAATAATATATAATTGCAGTCAGTCTGATTAGCGATTATCTTTAGGTCACTTACCTGAAAAAGACTATTCTTGAAATGTCTACCATTTTTATCCTTTATAAAAGTCCGTCCCTTTTTCACCAATTCTATGTAAGCGCCTTCCTGGCCGGGGGATGGGAGTTTAGGGATGGAAATTTTGGTAGCATGAGTTGAGTTTTTTAATGCTATTTTCATTTTTTGGTGACTTTACTAGGTGGAAAAATTATTGATGTCAGACTTATTAATAACTTTGGTTTTATATTAATAAAGGTTATTGTTGCAATATTATTGTGCGCCTTGGTTATTTGAATATACAGATGAAATGAAAAATCATAAATGCCTGGAGGTTGTTATATCTTTTTTTCAAAGGCTTTTTTTTAGACCCAGATTCTCCGACAGACTTTTTCCGCGATTGAAACCCTGGGCTCCCAAGAGCGGCATGTCACCTGAGGAATACATAGAAAAATTCCGGGAAAGTGAATTTATGAATCACTTGGGGTCGCCTAACCCCGACCTGCCGGCCGGCTATACCTATTTAGGGCAGTTTATAGGTCACGACCTCTCATTCGATCCTCAGATTTTCACAGACTTGAAAGAGCATATTTGGAAAGCTAGAAATTTGCGGTCGCCGGCTTTAGATCTGGATTCAGTCTATGGAGGAGGCCCACTGGCAAACCCCTACTATTACGATCAAAAAGTGCTTTTGGGCCGAGCTTGTTTTGACTTGGGTCATTATTGCATCAAATGGGAAAAAGAGCAAAAGCAAGTCTATGATTTGCCACGGAAATCAATAGATCAAAGTATTCAAATACCGTTGATTCCGGATAGTAGAAACGATGAAAACTTCGTCATCTCACAGTTACATCTCGCGTTACAACTGTTCCACAATAGAGCTGTCTGGGAAGAACTCAGTAAACTGAAAGAAAAGTTAAGTGCGGAAGATTTTAATCTATTAGAAGAAATCGAGGTTGGTTTTATGGAAGATTCGGATCTGACTCTAATCCATGGCCCGAGTCTTGCTCGTCAAGATGATGATCTTAAAGCGAAAGCAGACGATGAAAATCGAATGAATGAGCTGTTCGCGAATCTCTTAGCAAGAATTGCAGAACTGAATGAGTTGCTGGGCAGGGGAGATGAGGATAATGAAGAGGAAATTAAGGCCAAAAAACTACAAATACAAGGAGTTCTCATCTCTTTATATGATAAGATATTTCTAAAAGTCCATCGAGAGGTCAAGTGGCATTTTCAATGGCTCATAATCTATGATTACTTACCCCAGATAGCCGGTAAGAAAATGGTGGAAGAGGTCCTAGGAGCTCGACTGAATTGCCCGCTCCCAAAAGGGCACAAAATCAACCGGAAAATAGTCCGCAGGAAAAGGAATCCGGTCATTCCCTTAGAATTTTCGGTGGCGGCATTTCGGTTCGGGCATAGCATGGTCGCAAGAGAATATGTATTTCGGACGGATTCAAAAAAACTGGCTAGGAAAGGTATTTTTGAGGCCAAGCAACCACAACAGAAACCACGGGACATATATCTGGATTGGTCAGATTTCTTTTTCCCCAAAGATATAAAAGGGGCTAATAGCAGTATGTTGATTGATCCATTGCTGCAAAACATTATGATTAAAGGGCTTCCTGTCTCTTATGGTGCCTCAAATGTGGCATTCAGAAATCTGGCTCGATCCGTACTCAAAGGAATACCTTCCGGTCAGGAAATTGCCAAAAAATTGGGAGAAGTGCCTTACTGTAGCAAAGATCTTGAAAGTGAAAAACCGCCATACATGTTTGGCGCAGCCTTAGATGGTTTTCCAAACTTAAAGAACGGCAAGAGTAAAATTTGCAATTTCAAAGATTTCTGTGATAATTCTCCCCTTTGGTTTTATATATTGATGGAGGCTCACCTAACTCCAGGCGTCAAAGGGTTACACCTAGGACCGGTTGGCGGACGGATTGTGACGGAAGTATTACTAGACGTGCTTGAGCGGGATAAAGAGTCTTTTTTTAATCAAAGAGAAAATTGGCAGCCGACTTATTTCATAAATGACAAAGGTATCACCGCTTACGAAAACTGCCGCGATTCGACTAGGAAGGAAAAAGAGCAAACCTCTGACCAGCCAGGGGATTGGATGATCAGATTGCTGAAATATGCCCAGGTGTATTGCGGAGCTTTTATAGAGCGGCAAACCTATCCTAAACCGCCAACCTATCCAAAGCCAGATTAAGCTCCCCCACAATTTTTCGGGAAACTGGAATAATGGAACTGTCAGACATTTCCAGATAGTATTTCTCTCCCTTAATCAGGCGAGCGACCTTGTGAAGATTGACGAGGTGAGACCGGTGTACTCGCATGAATTCGTTAAAGGGTTTTAGATCGGTTTCGAATTTT